>JAZRXB010000152.1:0-41302 GCA_045600005.1 Eubacteriales bacterium
TTTCGCGGTCTTTGTCAAGCCGGGAGAAACGATAAAATGCCCGGAATTCAGCCGCACGAAGGGAGATGTCCTGACAATGCCGGCGCGCTTTTTCTGAGAAGGTCTTTTCGGCGCATTCAGTTTCGGAAGGTGCGTCTGCCGCCGACAAACACGTCGGTCACGCGGATATCGTCGTCGAACGCGATGAGATCGGCGTCCGCGCCTTCACGCAGAACGCCCTTGTTGAGATGCAGGATCCGCGCGGGTACCTCGGTCATCATTTTCACCGCGTCGGTCAGCGGATAGCCGCATTCCGTCATCACGCGGATGAGATCGTCGGCAGCGGCGACGCTTCCGGCGAACGCAGAACGGTCGCGCAGCTTGCACACGCCGTCTTCCACGATGAAGGGCGTACCGCTTAATACGCCTTCTTTGATGTCCGTCCCGGCGATGGGCAGACTGTCCGTGACCAGCGCGGTATGATCGACGCCCTTGACCTTCACGATCAGTCTGATCAGCTCAGGCGGCAGATGCCGCCCGTCCGCGATGATCTCCACATCCAGCTCGTCCCGAAGCAGCGCCGTTTCGATCACGCCGAGCGAGCGGAAGCCGTGGTCGCGCGTCACGGTCGAGTTACAGCTGTACAGATGCGTGACGAGACGGCAGCCGTTTGCGATGGCGCAGTCCATGTCGCGGTAGACCGCGTCGGTATGACCGGCGGAAGGGAGGATGCCGTGCGCGGATAAAAACGCGCAGAAAACGCCGTCCCGGTCGTTTTCGGGCGCAAAGGTCCAGCGGGCGATCATATCTCCGTACTCCTTCACGAGCGGCTCGTAATCGGACGGGTCCGGCGGCGTGATGAAGGTCGGACACTGTGCGCCGCACTGCTTTGCGGACAGATAGGGTCCTTCCAGATGAACGCCCGGCACGTTCGGCGCGAGCTTGCCGCTCTCCTTCGCCTCTTTGAGCGCCAGTACCGCCCGCTTCATCGTTTCAAACGGCGCGGCGGAGACGGTCGGCAGAAGGGTCGTGGTCCCGTGGGTCATGTGGAAGAAGCAGCCGCGGAGCATATCCTCCGCCGTACCCTCGATGAACGGAAATCCTCCGCCGCCGTGCGTATGCAGATCAATGAAACCGGGGCTGACGAGCTTTCCCGAAAGATCGGCCGTTTCCGCGCCGGACGGCGGGGTCTCGGTGATCGAGAAGATCGTTCCGTTTTCAAAGTTGACCGAACCGGCGCGAACTCCGTCGGGCAGAAGCAGCCGGTCGGAATAAACGGCGGTCATAATGCGAGAAGAGACGAGCTTTCGCCGTCAAGGAACAGCGTCGCGTCGTCGTGTCTGCGAAGGATGCTGGCGGGGCAGTGCTCGTCGACCGTGCCGGTGAGCGTTTCCTTGACCGCCTTCGCCTTCGTGCGGACGGGGACGATGCAGAAAAGATGCGGCGCGCGGAACAGGCAGGGAACGGTCAGCGTGAGCGCATGGGTCGGAACTCTGTCGATCGACGCAAAGCAGCCGTCGTTGACCTGCTGATTGCGGCAGATCTCGTCGAGCTTTACCGGCTTGACAAGATACGGGTCGTTGAAATCGGCGACCGGCGGGTCGTTGAAGGCGATATGTCCGTTTTCGCCGATGCCCAGCACGACGATATCGGTCGGATTGGCGGCGAGCAGAGCGGCATAGCGCTTCGCTTCGGCTTCGGGATCGGCGGCTTCGCAGTCGATATAGTTGACCGACGCGAAGGGAACGAGTCCGAAGATATGCTCCTTTAAGAAATTGCCGAAGCCCTGCGGCGCGTTTTTGTCGAGACCGATGTACTCGTCCATATGGTAGGCGTTGACGCGGTTCCACTCGATGGAGCGATCCTCGACGAGCGCTTTCAGCACGTCGTTCTGAGAGGGCGCGGCGGCGAAGATCATGTTGATCGTCGGTTTTTCGGCGAGCAGCTTCTTTATGCAGGCGGCGACGGCTGCGGCTGCGTCCGCACCCATTTCGGCGCGGGTCTCGAAGACCCGGACGTTCAGCTTGTCTTTTTTGAACTGTTTCATGGCGGCTCCTTCAGTCGTCCGCAGAGCGGACGTATTTTGAAAACAGTATAGCACAGCGCGGCGGATTTGTCAAGGGCAAAGAAAAACGGAGGATCAGGCGCACATGGTTTCGCTTGTGAAAAAATGAAACGAATTTTCACAGATGCCAAAGGTTTTGAAATGTTCGCCCCAAAAATGACAGAGAAATATCAGAAAACCACTTGACATTTTAAGAAAAATGAATTACAATATAAACAGTGTTCTGTCGGAAAAGGAGATTCCCTCAGATACTGAAAACGGGCTTCGTCCTCCGGTACGCCGGACGAACGGAAAACCCGAAATTTTACAAAAGGAGATTTCCCATGAAAAAGTTCCTCGTTCTCGCACTGGCGCTGATCCTTGTTCTGGGCATGGTCCCGGTTGCAGCAGTCACCGCTAACGGCACGTACGGCGAAGTTCCGCTGTACAAGGGCACCATCACCATCGACGGCAAGAAAGACGCCATCTGGTCCAAGGCTCTCCAGCTGAAGATCAACCAGTCCAAGGATGCCGGCTCCAAGAGCGAATCCTCCGGCACTCTCTACCTCCTGCACGACGACAATGCTCTTTACCTCCTGTTCGAAGCAAAGAGCGGTTATGCTCTCACCGAGTACAACCAGAGCTACGAAAACGGCAAGGCTTACTCCACCACCGCAGCTGAAGTCAACCTCGACTGGACCAACAAGGCGGCAAGCAACGCAGACTGCAAGAAGTACATCTGCTGGTTCGACGGTCAGTACTGGGCATACCGTGGAAACAAGGATATCAAGGAAGTTGAATACAAGGTGACCGTAGACAAGGCTGCCAAGACCTTCATCATGGAATGGAAGTGCCCGTACATGGACGGCGCAAAGAGCGGCAACGACATCGGTCTGAACTTCATCTTTGACTCCGATAAGACCATGGGCAAGGACGCAAACGCAACCCGTACCATCGTTTACCTCGACTCCACCGTCGACGATAACAACGGTTCCAAGTTCAAGAGCGTTACCCTCAGCACCTCCAAGGAAGTAAAGGACGACGCACCGGCAGCAGCTGCCACCACCAAGGCAGCAACCACCACCACTGCAGCCAAGACCGCTGACATGGGTATCATCTCCGCTATGGCAGCTCTCGCAGCTTCGAGCGCAGCAGTCCTTTCCCTCAAGAAGAGAAAATAATCGGACGGAACAATAAATTTCCGACCAGCCGGAAAAGCCGCGCGTGAGCGCGGCTTTTCTAAATCAGAACGGCTTCCGAGCTTTGTCGGAAGCCGTTTTCGGATTTCCTGTCAGGAAGTTTTGGCAGGGGTCTTAATGGATCACGATCCTGCCCTGTCCATAGGGATCGGCGTATTCGTCACCGACTACGCCGCCCAGTCTGTCGACGATGTATTCGATCAGGACTTCGTTGTCGATCTTCACTTCATCCATGACAAGACGGCTGCCTGCGAACATACTGAATCCGTCGCCGCCGCTCTTGATGAGGAAATTGGTGGAAGCGAGGGTGTAGAGACGTTCCGGGTCGAGCGGCTCGCCGCCGACCATGACGTTCCGGACGCGGTAATCTCCGTAAACGCCGTCAAATTCGCCGGTCTCCAGCGTCATGACGGAGGAAGGGATCGACGTGTCGATCTCATAGGTCAGACCGGATACCTGCTGGAAACCGCCAAGCTCGCCCGGCAGAGCGGAAGCGCCCATTTCGAGCGCGTCAAGGATCGCCTGACCGGTCACTTCCGCAGTGCAGATCATGTTCCCGAACGGGTGGACCGCGATGATCTGCTCGTAGGTGATGTCGCCCGCCGGGATCTCGGCGCGGACGCCTCCGCCGTTGACCAGCGCGATATCCGCGCCGGTGAAGGAACGCAGCGCGTCGGCGCAGAGGTCGCCGAGATTGGTTTCGGCGGAACGGACGATCCGCTTGCCGGTCTCAGGGTCGTTCGTGCAGAGCGTGACGTCGGTTTTCGCTACTATGGTCTTGAGAAGCGCTTCGTTTTCCGCCTGAATCTCAGAGACGAGCGATGCGAGCGTTTCGTCCTTTTCGCTGTGCTCCGCGATCAGCGCGGAGGTAAAGGTCCCGTCTTTGTCAAGCGTCAGCTGACCGACCGCGTTCAGACCGGTTCCGGTGGAGGACAGCAGGACCGGGTCGCCGTTTCGGTTTTCCACATATTCCCCTTCGATCGTGCTGTGAGAATGCGCGTCAAGCATGACGTCGATGCCGGTCGTGTGCGCGATCACGTCGTAGGAACGCCACGGCGCGCTTCCTTCCGCGGTGCCGAGGTGAGCCAGCACGACGACATGATCCGCGCCGTCCTCTATTGCGGAATCGACTGCGTTCTGAACGGCGCGATAGAGCGCTTCACCGCCGTCCGACTCACAGAAGCCGTAGATGAACGTTCCGTTTTCGTCCTTGAAGGAGGACGGGTTTGCAGCGGTCAGGGTTTCGGGCGTGTCGATGCCGACGTAGGCGATGGATACGCCGTTTTCGTATTCGATGATGCGGTAAGGGTCGAACAGAGTTTCACCGGCCGCAAGCGCGGTGAGGTTGCAGCAGACGTAGGGGAACACGGCTTCGTCCGTGAGATCGAGAAAACGCTCCATGCCGTAGTTGAATTCATGGTTGCCCGGCACGGCGAGGTCGTAGCCTGCGGCGTTCATCAGGTCGATGAGATACCCGCCCTTTGAGAGCGTACCGATGACGCCTCCCTCAATGGCGTCGCCGACGTCGACCAGCGTGACGAGCTTTCCCTCATCTGTCAGCTCGTTTTTCAGAGCCGCCAGCCCTGCATAGCCGATGGAACTGTCGATCTCACAGTGAACGTCGTTCGTATAGAGGACGACGATCTCCTTCGGCTCGGGAACAGGAGGTCTCATCAGCGTGAGAAGGATGCCGGTCCCCGCCGCGTCTGCCGACTGGGCGAAGAGTGCGGCGGCAAGGGAAAACGACAGTGCAAAACGGATTTTTTTCATGGAAATCCCTCCGAATTCTAAGAATATACTGACAAAAATAGTATAGCACCGACGGGAGAGCTTGTCAAGGAGATAATTGTCCGCCCGTGTATTTTTGCGGTCGGAGTATTGCACAGCGGCGGCGGATGTGTTATAATAAGAATGTATCTGAAAAGATATCGGAAATTTCCTTATCGGATACGAGCGATGCTTTGCCGGATTTCCAAGGTTTCCATAAAACGGAATCCGACAGGAAGGAGAACATCATGAGCCATAAAGACGACGCGCTTCTGCCCGCGCAGTTTCATTATCAGCCGGTCAGGGCAGACCCGGACTGCCGCTTTGCCAACCGGAACCGTCTCTTTCAGGGAATTCCTGCCGTTGAAAAGAGCCCGGGCGGACGGGCCTTTCTTGCATTCTACGGCGGTATGACGTGCGAGGAAAGCGGGAATTTCGTTATGCTGTTTATCGGGGATGATTCCGGGCGGGACTTCGGGGAACCCTATCTGGTCGTCGAAGCGCCGACGCCCGAATGCAGGACCTTCGACCCCTGCCTGTGGTTCGACCCGCAGGGCAGGCTGTGGCTGTTCTACGCGCAGAGCTATACCTATATCGACGGTCGGATCGGCGTATGGGCGTCTGTCTGCGAAGAACCGGACGCTCCAGCCCCCCGTTTCGGCGCGCCGCGCCGGATCGCGAACGGCGTGATGATGAATAAGCCGACCTGTCTGTCGGACGGTTCGTGGTTACTCTGCTGCACGATCTGGTGCGACGAATTTTCCGACTGGAACGATCTGCCGGAGGAACGGTTTTCCAACGTCTACTGCTCGAAGGACAACGGTGAGACCTTCACCCGCATCGGATACACCGACTACGCGGACCGCAGCACGGACGAGCCGATGATCGTGGAAAAGCGGGACGGTTCTCTCTGGATGCTCATCCGCGGAAAGCACGGGATCGGGCAGTCGTTCTCCGACGACGGCGGGTACACATGGCATGACACCGGCAGCAGCGGGATCGCCAACCCCTGCTCGCGCTTTCACATCCGCCGCCTGAAAAGCGGGAGACTTCTGCTTGTGAATCATAAGAATTTCGCCGGTCAGGACGCGGTGAAGGTCCGCGTCGGTCACGGGCGGAACCATCTGACCGCCATGCTGTCGGACGACGACGGAAAAACCTGGTCGGAAGGACTTCTGCTCGACGCGCGGGAGAATGTTTCCTACCCGGATGTGACCGAAGACGCTTCGGGACGGCTGACCATCGTGTACGACCGGGAACGCTATAAGGACAGGGAGATCCTGATGGCGAGCGTGACCGAGGAGGACATTCTGGCTGGGAAGCTCGTTTCGGAAGGCTCGTTCCTCGCGCGGGTGATCGACCGCGGCGGGATCTGAACGAAAGAAGGCAGGCAGATTGATAAATAAAGGCATTTTTGAAAAGATCGCGTCGGCGGAGATCGTCAATCTCGGTTCGGGACCGTCCGCTTACGCATTCGATTATGAAGCCGCCGGAATAAACGGTGTCAATCTTGCGATGACGCCCTCCGCCTTTGCGCTGGAAAGCGCGCTGGTGCAGGAGTACCGGGAGGCGTTCAGACCGGGCTGCGCGGTCGTTCTGGCGGTCTGCCCGTTCTCGTTCGGCGAAAACCGTTCCGAGGGGGATCCGTCCCGCTTCGCACGCTATGCCGACGTGCTGTCAGAAGAAGCGGTCGAATCGCTCTCCGAGCCCTATTCCCGTGCGCTGACGGCGTACAGGGCGAAGGTACAGGCGGAAGATCCCGCCGAAGCGTCGGACGCGCGTCTGCTGTTCCCGTATCAGAGCGGCGTCGACCGCACGGAGCATCCGTCAGAGAAAGTCATGGACGAACGGATCGACTCGATGTGCGTATGCTGGAAGCGCGAATTCGGTCTGAGCGATTTTCTCGACGCTTCGCAGGCGGACCGGCATGAGAGCGCTTTCGTGAGAAAACGCGCGGAGCTGTGCCGTCTGATCTCGCTCTGTCAGTCGATCGGGCTTCGTCCGTATCTGTTCCTGCCGCCGCTTCATCCGGCGCTCAGGGCGCGGGTCTCGGACGCATTTTTCCGCCGCTTTGTGCTGGATCAGCTCGACGAAATGCCGGTTCCGGTGCTTTCCTATGCGTCTGATCCGGCGCTTTGTGAGGAAATGTTCCTCGGACCCGTTTTCCTGAACCGGGACGGTGCGGCGGTCCTGACCCGCTCGGTCTGGGAAAAAGTCGGAAAACAGGAGGAATAAGATATGGTAAGCGCACAATCTGTCATCGTATTCATACTGATGATCCTCATCGGCGTCGGTGCGCCCGCCGCGCTGGCGGTGTGGTGGGTCAGAAAGACAAAGCAGCCGATCACGGTCATTCTGACAGGCGCGATGATCTTCTTCGTCTTCGCGCTGGTTCTGGAGACGCTGCCCAAGCTGATCCTGTTCCAGACGAACAATCCGGTCGGAAGATTCGTGATGTCTCACGAGTGGCTTTTCATGGGGAGCGCCGCGCTGCTCGCCGGACTTTTTGAGGAGACCGGCCGCCTGATCGCTTTCCGGTTCATTCTGAAAAAGCGCACGGAGCGGAGGACGGCGCTCACCTATGGCATCGGTCACGGCGGCTTTGAGGTCCTGTATCTGCTGACGATGGGCGGCGTAGAGAATCTCGTTCTGGCGATCCTCGTAAATCTCGGTCAGTTCGACAGCATGGTCGCCGAAGCGGCGGCTGCCGCGCCGGAACAGGCGGAGACGCTTGCGGCGCTGCCGGAGGCGCTTGCGGCGGTGACGTTCGTGACGCTGTTGTATTCGGCGATCGAGAGGGTCAGCGCGGTGCTGATCCATCTGTCCTGCTCGATACTGGTGTTTACTGCGGTGCGCGAAAAGGGAAAGCGCTGGATGTTCCCGGCGGCGATCCTGCTGCACGCCTCGGTCGACCTTTTCGCGGCGCTCTATCAGGTCGGCATCATCCAAAATCTCGCTGTGCTGGAAGGCGGACTGCTGGTCTGGGCGGTCCTGTTCTTCGCCGTCACGATGAAAACCGTTTACGGAAAACTGCCGGATGCGGAGGAATGACGCACGGAAAAACGTCTCCGGAACTTTTCCGGAAAGCGCGCGTCTAACATCCGGAAAAACGTCAGCAACGTTGTACATTATTAAGGAAGGAATCAATCCGTATGAAAACAGTCATGCTTGTCTTCGGCACGAGACCGGAAGCCATCAAAATGTGTCCGCTTGTCAACGAACTGAAAAAAAGAGAGGGGCTGAAAACGGTCGTCTGCGTGACCGGTCAGCACCGCCAGATGCTCGATCAGGTGCTGGAAGCGTTCGGCGTGACGCCGGATCACGATCTTTCCATCATGAAGGAAAAGCAGACGCTGTTCGACATCACGACGAATATCCTGAACCGCATCCGCGACGTTCTGTGTGAGGTGAAGCCCGACGTTGTGCTGGTCCACGGCGACACGTCCACGACCTTTGTCACGGCGCTCGCCTGCTTCTATCTGCAGATCCCGGTCGGACACGTCGAGGCGGGACTTCGCACCTACAATATCTACTCACCCTATCCGGAGGAATTCAACCGTCAGGCGGTGTCGATCATCTCCGCGTTCAATTTTGCGCCGACCGAGCTGTCAAGACAGAATCTTCTGAAAGAAGGAAAGCCGGACAAAACGATCTATGTCACCGGCAACACGGCGATCGACGCGCTGAAAACGACCGTCCGCACGGATTATACGCATCCCGAGCTTGAATGGGCGGCAGGCTCCCGTCTCATTTTCATCACGGCGCACCGCCGCGAGAATCTGGGCGAGCCGATGCACCATATGTTCCGCGCCATCCGCCGCGTCATGGACGAGCATCCCGACGTGAAGGCGCTCTATCCCATCCACATGAATCCCGTCGTGCGTCAGGCGGCGGCGGAAGAGCTCGGAGACTGCGAGCGCATCCACATCATCGAGCCGGTCGAAGTCTTCGACTGTCACAACATCATGGCGAGAAGCTATCTGATCCTGACCGATTCTGGCGGGATCCAGGAGGAAGCGCCGTCGCTCGGCAAGCCGGTGCTGGTCATGCGCGATACGACCGAGCGCCCGGAGGGCATTGCGGCGGGAACGCTGAAGCTCGTCGGAACGGACGAGGACGTAATTTACCAAAACTTCACCGAACTGCTTGACAACAGAGAAGCCTACGACCGCATGGCGCACGCCGCCAATCCCTACGGCGACGGTCACGCCTGCGAGCGGATCGCGGACATTCTCGAAAAGGGAAGCACGGAACGGTAAAACCATCCGGGACGGGAAACGAAGAAAATGACAGATGTCAGGATAGACGGCGGAAAAGCGTTCGATTTCGGGAAAATCTCGTCTGATTACGCGAAATACCGGGATATCTACCCTCCGATATTTTATGAGAAGATCATCGGGCGCGGACTGTGCGTCAGAGGACAGCGTGTGCTTGACCTCGGCACCGGGACCGGCGTACTTCCGCGGAACATGGTACGATACGGCGCGAAGTGGACCGGCACGGATATTTCCGAAAATCAGATCGGGCAGGCAAGGCGGCTTTCCGAAGGGATGGACATCGACTATCTTGCCG
Organism: Eubacteriales bacterium; assembly: GCA_045600005.1. Classification (GTDB taxonomy): domain Bacteria; phylum Bacillota; class Clostridia; order Oscillospirales; family CAG-272; genus Flemingiibacterium. The sequence continues at coordinate 9,562 of JAZRXB010000152.1, forward strand.
TGTCAGCGGAAAGGCTGGCTTTTCCGGCGGATACCTTCGACGCGGTGACGGCGTGTCAGTGCTTCTGGTATTTCGATCATGAGCTCCTTGCGCCGAAGCTGGAAAAGCTCCTGAAACCGGACGGACGTCTGCTGCTTTTATACATGGCGTGGCTTCCTTTTGAGGATGAGGTCGCGCGGGCAAGCGAAGACCTTGTGTTAAAGTACAATCCCCGTTGGAGCGGCGCGGGTGAAACCATGCATCCTATTGTCGTTCCGGCGTGGTATGACGGTGCGTTCGAGACGGTTTATCACGAGGAATACCGTTTGAAGGTACCGTTTACGCGGGACAGCTGGAACGGACGGATGAAAGCCTGCCGCGGCGTCGGCGCGTCGCTTTCCACAGAAGAAACCGCAGAATGGGAGCGGGAACATAAGAAATTACTGGAAAGCATCGCGCCCGAACGGTTTGACGTCCTGCACTATGCCGCGCTCGCCGAACTGAAAAAGAAAAAAAGCGGCTGACTGCCGAACGTCTGGCTGTCGGACGGCAGACTGCCGCATTGAAAGAACCCCTGCGGAAAAGGAAATCCGATTTCCTTTTCCGCAGGGGGATTTCAGTATGGGCGTTTTTCCGGACGTTCGTTTCTGTCCGGCGGGAGCGTTACTCTCCGAGCAGCGCGCGGCGCAGCTTCGGCACGTCGTTGTCGAACAGGTAAGCGCATATCCCGGCGGCTTCGGCTCCCGCGATGTTGCGCGGCGCGTCGTCGACGAACACGCAGTCCTCGGCGCGAAGTCCATAGGTGTCGAGCAGATAGCTGAAAATCTCGCGCGACGGCTTCGTGATGTGGATGGGTCCCGAAAAGACCAGCCCGTCAAACGGCGACAGAAGCGATTCGATCTGCGGCACGGTCCGCCACTTCTCCGAAAAGCCGATGCTGATGTTGGACAGCAGATACAGCCCGCGTCCCGCCGCGCGAAGGTCTTGCGTCAGCTCGCGCATCCCCGGAATGTCCGGCAGATTCTCCATCCAGTGATCGTAAGCGTCACAGGCGGCGCGGTGCAGACGCGCGGGGAGCTTTTCGCAGGCTTTCGCTTTCAGCGCTTCGTCGGTGATATGTCCCGCGTCGAGCGGGTCCCACAGCGCACGGTCGAACAGCGCCGGGATGACGAGCTTCGCGTCCTCCGGCGAACAGTAGGGCGCGGCTAAAATTTCATGGTCAAAGTTGACGAGGACCTTTCCGAAATCAAAGATGATGTTTTTTGCCTGAAAATTTTCGTTCATGCGGTGATGATCCTTTCCTGTGCGGCCGATGAGCTTATTTCGTACCGGCGGCGGTCCCGAGATTGTCGCCGAGCAGAAGATCGTGATTGCCGTCGAGCTCCACGATCCCTTCGGTCAGACAACCGTTTGCCCAGACGTTTTCCTTCACGATGCAGTGATGACTGTTCTGAATGACGACCGTGTAAGCCGGGCTGAGGACGCCCCTGCCGCCGTCGTCCCGTCCGAGACGGAAGGTGTTGCCGGTCAGAACGACGTCCTCACAGCCGGTCATGCGGACGTGCGCGTTGTCGAAGGGGTCCTTGAAGGGGAGCGGCTGGTGTTCGGCGTTCTCGTAAGGCTTGCCCGAACGGTAGATCAGATTGCCCGTCGCCGAGATCGCCGACGCGCCGCCGCCGGGAACGCCCAGCACGAGCGCCGGTCCGCCGCTGCGGTCGAAGTAGTTGCCGGTAAAGTTGCAGCAGTTGGCGTGCGGCAGATAGAACCCGGCGAGACGGTTCCATTCCACACGGTTGCCGGTCGCGGTGATCGAAGCCGCGCAGGGACCGCCGGTCATGCCGCCGCGCGCGTTGCCGGAAAACCAGTTGTCCAGCACGAAGCCGTCCCAGCCGTCGATGTAAAGTCCCGCGCCCGCGTTGAAGCAGATCATGCTGTGACGCACGGAGAAGCACCAGATGTGTTCGAGATGCACGCCGTCGCCGGTGAAATTGCCGATCCGGCAGTCGTCGAAGGTCGGCGTATCCTCCTCCGCGCCGCCGTTGTATTTGTCCCAGTACAGCTTCACGCCGTGAACGCCGCTGCCGAGACGCTTCCCGTTTAAGCTCATGCCGCGCACGGCGCAGCCGAACGCGCCGGTGATGTCAAGAAGACAGTCCGCCGCCGGATCGTTCAGCTCGAAGACCGACGCGCCGAAGCTGCGGAAGCTCCACGCGGAATGTCCTTCGAGCGATACGCCCTTGCCCATGCGTAATTTCCCGGTCAGATAGGTTCCGGGCGGGACCGTGACGACGCCGCGGCAGAGAGCGGCGTCATCGAGCGCTTTCTGGATGGCTTCGGTGCAGTCGGTCCTGCCGTCTCCGACGGCTCCGTATGCGGTGATATCGAATATGGCTGACATAGCTCTGTCCTTTCTGCCGGAAAACGTTCCGGCGCTCCTACTTTTGTTATGGCGGTTCAGTTTTCCGTTCCCGGCGTCCCGGCGGTCCTGCGGAGCCGGTACTGTCCCGGCGTCATGTGGTATTTCGCTTCAAAATAGCGGCTGAAATGCGACAGATCGTAAAATCCGGCGGACAGCGCGGCTTCCGTGACCGAAACGCCCGGCTGAACGAGCAGCTCGACCGCCCGCGACAGACGGTATTCGTTGAGATACCGCGCGGGAGAAATTCCCGCCTGTTTCCGGAAGATGCGATAGAGATAGGTCCGGTCGATGCACAGCCGCGCGGCGATGCTTTCGACCGAAATGCCGTAGGCGAAGCTGCTCTCGATATAACGGACAGCTTCCTCAAAGTAGCCCTCCGCGCCGAGCGCACGTTTGCGGCGGTCTGACGCGCTGCGCACCAGACGGCTGACCGCAAGCAGAAAATAGCCGTTCACATCATAGCCGCGCGCGGACGGGTCGCGTCCTGCTTCGTACATGGCGGCAAGGTCGCGCAGCATGGCTTCGTCGGTCGGGAAGGCGAAGACCCGGCTGTCCGGCGTCAGACCGGCGTCGCCGAGCAGAGCCGCGCAGCCCGCGCCGCGGAAAATGGCGTAATAATACCGCCACGGTTCCGTATCGTCCGCCCGATAGGAGACCGGCGCGCCCGGAAAGATCGCAAAGCCCTGACCGGCGGCGATCTCATGCGTCACGCCGCCGACGTTATAGACGCCTTTTCCCTCGGTGACGAAGGTGAGCGAGTAGTCGGGATAATAGCGCGAACCGCTGGCGTAGCCGCCTTCGCAGACCTGCCGCCCGCACTGAATGACGGACAGCTCCGTCTCCGGCAGCCGGGGAACTGCGTGATAATCCAGTCTGTACTGCATGAATCGTTCCTCCTTCCCGGTACAGTATAACATTTTCTGCCGGAAAAATCAATGCTTTCACGGGAAAAAGGCAACATTTGTACAGCATCATTCAACATTCATACCTTGTCAGACGTTTCTCCGTGTGGTATAATATCGGTAACGGACCGAAAAACGAAAGGAAGGTTTCCAATGAAAAAAGAAAAACTGAGGATCGGTTTTGTCGGCTGCGGACAGTTCTGCCGCGCCTTTGTGCCGCTGTTTCAGGCGCATCCGGCGGTCGAATTCGTCGCGGTGACGGACAAATTCCCGGAGCGCGCGAAGAAGTACGACGAAATGTTCCATGTCGATCGGATCTACGATTCCTTTGATCAGATGATCGCGTCCGACGAGATCAACGCGGTGGCGATCTTCTCCCAGCGCGACACGCACGGCTGGATGGCGATCGAAGCGCTGAAGGCGGGCAAGCACGTATACAGCGCCGTGCCGATGGCGCTCAAAACCGAGGAGATTTTCGAGATCGTCCGTCTGGTGAAAGAGACCGGGCTGACCTATTCGATGGGCGAGACCGGCATCTATCGTCCCGCGGCGATTTTCTGCCGTCAGAAGTTCGCGTCGGGCGAAATGGGGGATTTCGTTTACGGCGAAGCGCAGTACAATCACGATATGAAGGGACTTTACGGCGTTTTCCAGTACACCGAGGGCGAAAACTGGCGCAAAATGGCGGGACTGCCGCCCTTCCTGTACCCGACGCATTCCACGTCGATGGTGCTGTCCTCCTGCGGCGCGTATGCGAAGAAGGTCGCGGCGTTCGGCTATGTCGACAAGGTCGACCCGGATATCTTCGGCGAGGGGAAGAACTACTGGGACAATCCCTTTTCCAACTCGTCGATGTTATTGCAGCTGTCGAACGGCGGTATCGCGCGCATCAGCGAAAACCGCCGCATCGCATGGGGCGTGCCGGAGACCTACATCTCCAATTTCCACGGAACGGCGGCGTCCTATGAATGCTCGCTGAACCGGCACAGCTACATCCGCCGCCCGGAAAAGACCGCGTTCTATGAGGATGTGAGCGACCTGCTGAACCCCGTCGAGCTGACGAAGCACCGGGACGAGCCGGATTTCGTGCAGAACGTCGTGCGCGGTCAGTGGGCGGGCGGAGAAGCGCCGATCCAGAAGATCGGGCGTCTGCCCGACGAACTGAAACCGCTGGCAACAAATCACGCCGGAACGCACAAGTTCATGGTGGACGATTTCTGTCAGGCGTATTGGACGGGAAAGCTGTCTCCGACCAACGCATGGCAGGCGGCGCGCTACAATCTGCCGGGTCTGACCGCGCATCAGAGCGCGCTGGCAGGCGGCGTTCTGATAGACGTTCCCGACCCCGGAGACCCGCCGTCGGAATACGAGGTCCTGTCCGCCGACCGCGAGACAGAGGAAAGATACAACTGACAGATACGGACATTCAGGAAAGGAACGGTCACAGAAATGGGAAATCTGCCGCAGTTATTCATGAGAAAGCCGGATATGAACGGTCTTCCGCCGCTCTTTCTGCCGGAGGGCTTTTCGCTGCACAATCATGTCGAGGGGACCGAGGAGATCTGGGAATCCATCATCGAGGATGCGTTCGGACATCATTTTTCGTTTGATGCGAGCATTCGGAACGGCGGAGGTTATAAGCCGGAGTACGTTCTGTACATTGCAAAGAACGGCGTCGATATTGCGACCGTCACGGCGGTGGAAAAGGAGACGTTTCCGGGAGAGGGCTGGTTCCGGATGGTCGGGACCCGCACCGCGGCGCGCGGACAGGGAGCGGGACGGCTCGTTCTGACGGCGGCGCTCCATTCGCTCGCGGCGCGCGGGTATCAGAGCGTCGTGCTGTCGACGGACGATTTCCGTCTGCCGGCGATCTCGCTTTACCGTTCGCTCGGCTTCGAGCCGCTTTTGACGCATGAAAGTCACGAAGCGAGATGGGCGGCGGTGTTTGAAAAGCTGGACGCCGCAAAGCGCTGACCGGTCTGCGCGCCGCCGAGCAAATGCGCAAGCGCACGCGGCAGACGCGCATATCGAGGTTGACGAACTTACGCAGAATCGAAAGCCATGCGGCAAGCGTGTACGGCAGGCATATACGGCGGGCGTACAGCCAGCGCGTCGCCGCCGAAGAACAGCTCCATGGCAAGGGATACACGGCGGGCGTACATGACCGTCATGTGCATTTAACGCGGAAAACAGAGGAACCCGGCGAAAGGGAAAAACCTTTCGCCGGGTTTTTTACGGTTGGGACCGTGGATTCAGCACACGACCGGCTGCCATGCGAAGGGCAGAAGGTCGCGCGCCGTCACCTTGATCGGCTTCCCGTTCTCGTCGTTCACGATCACTCTGATGTCGGGGCAGTATTCAAAGAGCATCTGACGGCAGTTTCCGCAGGGCGGGAGGATGCCGTTTGCCGCTTTTTCATGCACGGCGACGATGGTATCGAATTCCCGCTCGCCGTTTGACACGGCGCATCCGACGGTGACATATTCCGCGCAGGAACCATGAATGCCGTCGCAGTTCACACCGGTGTAGATGCGACCGTTCTTACACAGAAGGGCGCATCCGACCGTGTGATGATATACGCCGTCGTCAAAGTTGTCCGCCAGCGTTTTCAGACCTTTTTCGATCAGTTCTCTGTCCTTTTCGGTGATCGGGTATCGTTTCATGAGATCTCCTTTCCGAATGAGCGGACTTTCCCTCCGCGTCAGCGGTCGGGAGCCGCTTAAAAATCATTTTATTATAACATATTTTTTTCCGGAAATCAATAGTACGGGTCAGGCTGAACGGAAATCCGGTTCGTCGATGTTTTCTCTTGCATTTTGATGTGCGATATGTTATAATAGAAAAGCAATCTGCAAACAGGGAGGAGAGACCGATGGACGGACTCTGTGTTTCGCTTGCCGGGATCGCGGTTCGGGTGGAACCGCTGTATGCGGAAACGCTGACGTTTCTGTATGGCTACGAGACAAATGACGCGCCGGAGCTTGTCATTCGGATGACAGGCGGGGATATCGAACGGGAACGCGCGGCGGCGGGAAACGAAAAATTTTCGGACCCGTATCTCGAAACGCTCGCGCTGTACAGACGGTTCTGCGAAGCGGCGGCGGAGCGCGGCGTTCTCCTTTTCCATTCGTCGTCGGCGGCGGTCGACGGGAGAGCGTATCTGTTCGCCGCGCCCAGCGGGACCGGGAAATCGACGCATACAAGGCTCTGGCGTGAGGTCCTTGGCGAGCGCGTCGTCATGATCAACGACGACAAGCCGCTTCTGCGCTTCGGCGAGGACGGGATCTGCGTGTACGGAACGCCGTGGAACGGCAAGCATCGCCTGAGCGTCAACTGTAATGCGCCGGTCGGAGCGATCTGCCTGCTTTCGCGCGCGCCGGAAAACTCCATCCGCGAGGTTTCCCCGGACGAAGCGCTTCCGCGGCTGTTTTCGCAGACCTATCGCCCGGATGACGCTGCGGCGATGGCGGCGGTACTGCCGCTTGTCGTCCGTCTTTCGAGAGAGATCCCGGTTTACGAGCTGTCCTGCAATATGGACCGCTCGGCAGCCGAGCTGTCATACGCCGTTCTGTCAAAGGCGGCGGGAAAGGGAATGAACCGATGAAATTAAAAGAAGGGATCATCATGACCGAATCGGGCGATTCGTATGTGGCGGTCGACGCGGGCATGAAAAGCGAACGCTTTCACGGCATGATCAAAATGAACGGGACGGCGGCGTTCGTCGTCCGGCATCTGAAAGAGGAGACCGATGTGAAGACGATCGCCGCCGCCATGCTGGAGGAATACGACGTGACGGAAGACGTCGCCGTGAAAAGCGTGGAAAAGGTGCTGGATTCGCTCCGTTCGGTCGGACTGATTGAGGAATGATCGACCGAAGGACCGAATCGCTGGAAAAAGCTCTGGCGGAGAACGGCTTTCTGATCGTGCCGGTCCGGGGCGTCAGTATGCTGCCGATGCTCGACGAAGCGAAGGACGCGGTGAAGATCGTCCCGCTGAACGGGCGGATGGAACGGTATGATCTGCCGCTCTATTTCAGACCGAAGGACGGCGGGCTCGTACTGCACCGCGTGACCGGCGTGAAAAAGGGCGGCTATCTCACCTGCGGAGACAATCAGAAGAGCTTTGAATTCGTAAAGGAACAGAACGTGATCGGCGTTGCGGCAGGGTATTACCGGGACGGGACCTATATTCCGTGTACCGACCCGGCATATCGGCAATACGTGGAGCAGCGCTGCCGGGATATCGCGGGACGGGAGCTCTTTCCGAAAAAGCTGTCGGCCGAGTGGAAAACGCTTGCCGGCATGACGATAAATGCGGCGGGATTTACCGGGGCGGGTGAATCCGATCCTGCCGGAACGGATGGAGATGCGCTTGACTGGAAGACGCTCTTTTCGCTGGCGAAGGCGCAGGAGATCGCGGCTTTCCTGTATCGGAAGTCCGATCTTTCGGACTGTCCGCCGGAAGTCCGGACGGAATGGGAGAGCTTTGCGCTCAACTGCCGGGAACGGGATTTACAGTACAGAACGGCGGTCGAAGAAATGGCGGCGGCACTCGCGGACGGCGAGGTTCGTTTTCTTCGGATAGAACCGGCGGAAGACTTTGTGCCGGACGTTCGGGAGTACGGATTCCTGTACGACGCAAAGCAGAAGAAACTGGTGACGGAAATTCTGAATCGGCTCGGTTTCCGGGTCGACGAAGGAGAGGACGGCGGTTTTCCCGCAGTGCGCGGGAGGACGGTCTTCCGGTTTTGCAGCCGTCTGACTGCGGGCGGAGTGGGATACCGGGACGCGGCGTCCCGCGTGACGGAGAACGGGGACGCGGTGTGCGCAGGCGGCGCTTTGCTGGACGCTGTCGGTCAGGCTTATGAAAAGGACCGCGCCGGTCGGCTGACGCTGGGAACGCTCCTTTCTCTGCGGGCGCTGACAGACGCGGTTAAGGATGAGACGGAGAGCGGACGGGTCACACGGGTTCTCCGGAAAAGCGGGTATGATGGGATCCTGACCGCCGCCGTTTCGCTGACGGACCGGCTGTCCGGCTGTACGGACGGACTTGCGGATCTCGCGCCGCTCTGCCGGATGGCGGCAGGCAAACCGACGCTCGGCACACGAAAAGGCTTCGGCGCGCTGATGAGGAGGATCTTCCCGTCCTTTGCGGCGATGAAACGGCAATATCCTTCCTTAAAAAAAGCGCCGGTCTTATTGCCGGCGTGCTGGCTTGCCCGGCTCTTCGGCAGGCTGAAGCGGAAGATCACCAAAATCGGGTAAAACGGAAAAGCGGTCTGCGCGACGCAGACCGCTTTTCCGTTTTGATTTTTCGGACGGCTGTCGGACGGTCTAAGAAACGCGCCGCCCGGTCATACAGAGCGGAACTGTGCAGCCGTTCCGACATTTATTAGAAGCACAGACGGCGCCGATTTTCAGGCTCGGCGTGTCACTCCACGTTTTCGCGCCGCGCGACGCGGCCATAGAGCCGTTCAAACGGCTCCTCACAGCTCCAGAGCATTTCGGCAAACAGCGCGGCGGCAGACCAGAGATGCCGGTCGAACAGAGAATCCTCCAACAAAACCTCCAGCGCGGCGTTTCCGTCCGTCCGCCGGACGATCTCCCGCACGATCTCAAGCGCGAACGGTCCGTTCTCCGCCCAGAAGCTGTTCTGAAAACGCATGACGTTCCGGCGGCAGGGCGTTTTTTCTTCGATTTCCTGTTCGGACGCGACGCCGATGGGGTGCGGCCCTTCATGGTGGCGGAAAACCGACCAGTCGAGCCAGCTCTGTCCCTTGAAGACCGCGCCGAAACCGTTGCCGTCCCGAAGCGACGCGATCTCCTTTGTGAAACGCATCGTTTCGTCCTGCCCGTTCGTGTCGCGCGCGTCGTAGGCGTAGGGGAACGCGCCGCAGTCCTCCCATGTGATCGACAGCCGCGGGTCGGTCCGGGCGATCTCGTCGAGATGACGCTTCACGCCGGTCGCGTGCAGACCGAACTCGACGGACAGATCGGGATAAGCGTCGAGCAGCTTCGCCGCGATCGCGTTCACCCATTTCACTGCCGCCGCGGCGCGGTTCTGACCGTTGATCGTCTCCTCGCTCGTTTCGGTGAAGGTCTGGAAATACAGTCCGTCGCAGCCGGTGTCCGCGTAGGCTTCGCGGTAGAGCTTCAGCACACGCTCACTCCACGCCGCCGCGCAGGCAGGGTCGCCGATATCCGGCTTTTCGTCCCAGCCCCACGAGTATCCCCAGATGACTTTGATCCCCAGACTGTGGGCATGATCGACGAATTCCTTTGCGTTGACCGGCGGGAAATCGTTCCAGACGGTGACGCGGTTTAATTTTAACCGTGCCATGTTGGAAAGATAGCCTTCAAAATCGTAGATCACGTGTCCCCATGTCCACAGTCCGCGCTCCTTCACGGTCGGGACCGAACGGCGTTCGTATTCCGGCAGCGGCGAAGCAAAGGGATCCTTGAAAAACGGATTGCCGCTTTTGTTCCGGCGCACCCCGGTGAGATAATCGTCGGCGAATTCGACCGCGGCATAATAGCAGGCGGACGCCGAACCGCCCGCGATCAGCACACGCTGTGCGCCGCTTTCGGCGGTCGTGACCATTACGAGCGTGCCGTCCGGCGGCAGAGGCTCCGTGAGCGCGGCGCGGATGACCGGATTCGACTCCGGCGTACCGACGAGAAGGACGTTTTCTTCCTCGGAGAAGGTTTTCTTCATGACCGGGATATAATCGGTGAAGCGTTTTAGAGAAGCGTAAACGAGATCGGCGGCGCGGCGTTCCATGCCGTCGTAGCGTCCGATGACGACCGACCAGCGGCGGGTGAGAGATTCCATTTGATGTGACCGTTCCTTTCGTGCCGGGAAGAGCGGGATGCTCCGGCTTTTTCTGATTATCCTGCTATATTGTAGCATTTTGGCGTTTTTCTGTCAAGTCCGGCAGAAAAAAGGGTTGACTATTAAAAAAATTCCGCGTATAATGATAACGGAATCCGTTCGGAACGGATCGTGCGGAAAACGAAAGGAGAGACTATCATGTCACATGATTATGCAAAGCGCCGGACACTGCCGCTTGGCGCGGTGAAGGCGGAAGGTTTTCTGAAAGAACAGCTGGAACGCAGCCGTGACGGGATGGGAGGTCATCTGCCGGAGATCGAACCGGGGATGATCGCCGATCCCTATATCCGTAAGACCTACGTAAAGCGCTGGGGCGCACACGACCAGTCGGGCTGGGGCGCGGAAATTTCGGGCAATTACTACGCGGGGATGATCCAGCTCGCGTTCACGCTTGACGACGAAGGACTCAAAAGGAAAGCGGAGGAATGGGTCGATGCGCTGCTTGAAAAACAGCGGGAGGACGGGTATCTCGGCACCTACACCGAGCCGGACGCGCCGATCTATGACGACTACAACGCATGGGGGACCGCCTGCGGAATGCGCGCGCTGCTGTTCTATTACGAAGCGACCGGCAGACGGGACGTTTTTGACGCGGTGTACCGCTGTATGCTCTGGTTCGCCGACAAATGGGCGGGCGAGCGCAAGACCTGCTATGCCGGCAGTCTGATCATGGAACCGGTGCTGTACTGTTATCGTGAGACCGGCGACGAACGTCTTTTGCGTTTTGCGGAGGATTATTCCGATTTTCTCGAAAAGCACACGATGTTCCGCAATTCCTATCGGGATTTTCTCGACCCGAAGCTCCACTACAACAGCAATCACACGGCGGCTTACGGCGTATCGGTCCGGCTTCCGGCGCTTTTGTACGCGGCGACGGGGAAGGGCATCTATCTTGACGCTTCCGAAAACGGCGTGAAAAAGCTGATGGAACGCGGCGTTCAGCTTTCGGGAGGACCGGTGTCGGTGTCCGAATACGTCGGACCGGTCGGCGCGGTGAACGAGACTGAATACTGCAGCTTCGCGTTCTTCAACTCGTCCTATATCGCGCTCGGCGCCGTCACGGGAAAGAGCGTCTACGGCGACTATATGGAGCAGATGGTCTACAACGGCGCCCAGGGCGCAAAAAAGAAGGACGAGCGTGCCATCGCGTATCTGTCCGCGCCCAATCAGATCTTTGCGACCGTCAATTCCTCCTCCGCCGTGCGGGATATGCAGATATATGCGCCCTGTTATCCGGTGTCGTGCTGTCCGGTCAACTCGGTCGCGGTCGTGCCGGAATTCGTGCGCGGCATGGCGTCGACCGACGCGGAGGGCAATCTGTATCTGAACGCCTACGGTCCCTGCTCGATCTCTTTCGGCGGCTGGTCGGTTGAGGAGACCACGCTCTATCCGTTCCGTCACGAGATCACGCTCGATATCGCGCACACCGGTCCCGGCAGACTGTTCTGCCGCATCCCCGTCTGGGCAAGGGGGGCGAAGCTCACGCAGAACGGCGTTACCCGCGCGGCCGAAGCCGACGAAAACGGGTATTTCGCCGTTGACGGAACGGGCAGAGCCGTTCTGACCTTTGAAGCGGACGTGGAGGTCGTTCACGTGGACGACCGGGATGCGGCGGGAAAGCTCCCGCTCGCGTTCCGCTGGGGCGCGCTGCTGTTCGCGCTGCCGATCGAGACGGTCTGGAAGCCGTTCTATCCGGCGACCGAAACGCCGCTGACGAAAGAATGGCCGTGGTACAGCGCGGAGCCGGTGAAGCCGGCGGTCGACTGCGCCGACGCGCACGAACGGCTCGGACTGGTGCGCGACCGGTTCCCGTGGAGCGCCGCGGTCGACGAGAAGCTGACAGCGGACGATGTGACGCTCGAATTCGGCGGGACGGACGGCTATCCGTGGGAAAAGCCGTTTGTGAAGCTGCGCGTTCCGGCTTACCATGCGCCGTTTCTATGCGCGCCCTACGCGGGACGGACGTTCGAGCCGTTCGGCGACCGGCAGGAGGTCACGGAACCGACTGAGCTGACGCACGTGCCGTTCGGCACGACCAATCTGCGGATCTCCTATTTCCCGCGCGCGGACGTTTAAGGCTGCGCCGGTCAGATCGGGTTTCCGACGGAAAAATACTCGGATTTATGGGATTTTCCGCCGAAAACAATCATATTCAACGTTTTCTCAGCGCGGGAAACGCATGAAAACAAAGGAATGGGGAAAACTATGTTCAGAGAACTGACAAGACAGAAACAGCGGCTGACCGATGAGGAGTGCAAGGCTCTGCTCGAGACCGAGCGGCGCGGCGTGCTGTCCGTACAGGGAGACGACGGCTACCCTTACGGGATGCCGATGAATTTCTGGTACGACAGAGAGACCGGCAGGATTTATTTCCACGGCGGGAAGACCGGGCATAAGATCGACGCGCTGAAACGCTGTGACAAGGCGTCCTTCTGCGTGTACGACGGCGGGTTCCGGCGGGAAGGCGAATGGGCGCTGAACGTGAAAAGCGTGATCGTTTTCGGACGGGTCCGCTTTATGGAAAACAACGCTTTCGCCATGGAGATGAGCCGGAAGCTCAGCCTGAAATACACGACCGATACCGCCTATATCGAGCGCGAGATCCGGAATTCCGGACCTGCCACGCTCTGCCTTGAGCTGATCCCGGAAAAAATCACCGGGAAACTGGTCAACGAATCGTAAGATTCCGAAGAAAGGAAAGTAGAAAGATGGACTTAAAGGAAGCCATGACTGCGCGTCATTCGGTCCGGCGCTACCTTGACCGCCCGATCGAGGCGGAAAAGGTCGAGGTCCTGCAAAAGGAGATCGAGCGGATCAACAGGGAAAGCGGACTTCATTTTGCGTTATATACGGAGGAGCCGGGCGCGTTCGCGGCGAACAAACCGCATTACGGCGCGTTCTCGGGATGCCGGAACTATTTTGCGCTGGCAGGCGGAAAGAACGAGGACGAGAAGATCGGCTATTTCGGCGAACAGCTCGTTCTGCTCGCGCAGACGCTCGGACTGAACACCTGCTGGGTCGCGCTGACCTATGAAAAAGGGAAGGTCTCGCTTGATCTGCGGGACGGGGAAAAGCTATATGACGTGATCGCGCTCGGCTACGGGGAGACGCAGGGAACGCCGCACCGGAATAAGGACCTCAAGAAGCTGGCAAAGCTGACCGATGACACGCCCGCTTGGTTCCTCTCCGGCATGGAAGCGGCGATGCTCGCGCCGACGGCGATCGATCAGCAGCGTTTTTATTTCACGTGCGAGGGGAACCGCGTCCACGCGAAGGCGCTGCCCGGTCCCTGCTCGAAGACCGATCTCGGCATTGTGAAGCTCCATTTTGAGCTTGGCGCGGGAACGGAGAATTTCGAGTGGGCCGACTGATCACGGCTGTTTTTCGATAATAAGGACGGCAGGGGAAAATCCGATTCGGATTTCCCCTGCCGTCCGTGTTGCTTTAAGAGACGGGACGGATATTTGCGCCGGCTGAATTGCCGTCGGCTGAATTGTCTGCCGTCGGCATTTTTTGTTTCGCTGTTGTCAGCACCCGGCATTGTCAGCCCTTGGCGTTTGCCCAGAGAACGCTGTCGGGATAGGTTTCGCGGAAGTATTCGAGGTCCATTTCCGGGTCCGCCGCGCGTTCCCAGCAGGGCTTTACATCGTCGGTAATGCTGTCGAACGCTTCGCGCAGGCAGACGCAGAGATAGGAGACCTTTTCCCGGATGTGCGCTCCCTCGAAATAGGCGGGCAGCTCGTGGTCTGCCAGCGGGAAGATATTCTCGAACAGGCGCGCATGATCCTCGCCGGGATAGGTGGTCGAGTAGCCGTCGACAAAATAAATGTCGTCCGCGCTCATGCCCTTGTCGGGGTCGAAGCTGCTGCCGAGAATGGCCTCGTTGTCGTAGGAAAGCGTATTGCCGTTTTCCGATGTATAGACGTTCGCGTACTCAAAGCCCTCCGGATTCAGCAGGCTCCAGCGGCGGAAGGCTTCCAGTTTATTGTCCGTTTTTTCGTTTTTCCGCATGACCGCGTTTTCCATGACGTGGAGGAATTCGTGCGCGACGGTTTTTTCGATGTTCCACTGCGTAATGTCGAAAAGGACGACCGCTTCGCCGTTCAGCGTGTAGGTGACGGCGGTGGCGTCATTGATCGAATTCCGGTTCCCGGTGTCCGGGATGATCCGCCCCGTCAGATCAAGCTCCATGCCGTCAAAGCAGCCGAGCAGCTCCGCAAAGAAACCTTCGGGGAGCGCTTCAAGGAAGTTTTTCAGCGCGGTCAGCGTTCTGAGCTGGGAATCGGCGCTGTCGGCAGGAACGATGGCGTAATCGCTTAAAAAGCGCACCGCGTCGTCGCCGAGCTTAATTGAAATGCCATAGGTCTCCTCAAGCTCCCGGCGCAGCGCGCGGACCTTTTCCTGTAAGGGCATTTCGGTCAGAAGAACGTAGGGGCTTTCGGATGATGCTCCCGTTTCCTCCGGTTTCCAGAAATAGAGCCGGTAGGAATCCGGTCCATAGAGCGCGAAGCTGACCAGTCCGTCGATCTCGTCGATCTGATACGGGAAGCCTTCGGCGGCGTTTTCCAGCATGACGGAGGAGATCAGCGCGCCGGTTTCAAGCGAGCGCCGCTCTATGGTGAGAAGGTCGTTTTCATAATCCGTTACGGCGTCATAGAAGAAGCGGGTGTCCGGCGCGGCGTTTCCGATGGGCATGGCGCCCTCCGACAGACGGAAGACCTTTTTGAGACTCGGATACTCCTTCGGATAGAGCGCCGCTTCGCCCGTTTCGTAATTGTACGTCCCGATCGTTCCCGACCAGACGTCGAAATAGTACGAGCCTTCATCGAAGTAGAGCGGCGTCAGCGCGTCCGCTTTTCGGTCGTAGATCTGATAGACATAACTGCCGGTGGCTTCCTGCTCGGTCGCAAGGACGATATGATCGTCATCGAGCACCGACACGGCACCAGCAAGATAGGACCCTTCCTCCAGCGGAAGCGGAACGATCTCATAGCTGATTTTTCCTTCGTCGCTGACCGTGACGAGGAACATCGCGTCGTTGAAGCTGCACGTTATGATCAGGCAGTCGTCGCTTAAAAGAAGCGGCGAACAGTAAAAGCTGATCTCGTCGATGGAACAGCTGTCGGTCGGGTTGAACTGTTCGTCAAAGCAGACAAGCTCCGCCGTCTCCGTGCCGAGCAGAACGGGATGACCATTCAGAAGATACGGGTCCATCGGCGTATAAAGAGAATCCGCCGATTGTTCGCGGCGATAGGTCCCGGTCGAGATCAGCCCGTCGGTCAGACTGAACAGGGCAAGCGGCGTTTCGCTCGACTCGTAATCGCCGCCCGAAAAGAGCAGCTTTCCATCGGCGCAGCGCGACATATCCATCACGGGGAACGGAATGGAGTCGATATAGCCGAGATTGTCCGTCAGCAGTGAGAGACGTTCGGCCGAAAGCGTGACGGCGGTCGGGGGAACGTCGGAAATCAGTGTGTCCGAGGTGTCGGGCGCGTCGGTTTCGGATGGGGAAAGTCCGATCCCTGAACAGGAGGAGAGGGCGAGCAGACCGGCGAGCAGCGCGGCGGCTGTATGGATACGGATTCGTTTCATGCGGGCGTACCTCCCGGATTCAGAAAATTTTGTTATACAAAGAATATTATACGATAGAAATGCGGTCTTGTCAAGTGCCGTTATCAAAATATCCAGAAAAAGGAAAATCGATCCTTCCCGTGCAAACCCGGCGGCGTGTCTTTGCGGCAGTCGGACATTCAAACGGAAAGAAAAACGACAGACCGCAGCTTTCTTTTCATAATCACTTGCTTTTCCGGCGTTTTTGTGATACAATCAAGGGAAAACAAAAATCATGAGGTATTCTGTCCGTTATGAAGCTCAAACTCTTTTCCGACCGCGATTTCAACGAACGGCTTCTGAAGCTCGCTTTTCCGATCGCCGTGCAGAATCTGATGCACGCGCTGGTCGCCGCCGCCGATGCGTTCATGCTCGGCGGTCTCGACCAGAACTCGATGAGCGCCGTTTCGCTGGCGACGCAGATCCAGTTCGTCCAGAACATGATCCTCTCCGCGTTTGTCTCCGCCTGCTCGATCCTCGGCGCGCAGTACTGGGGCAAGGGCGACCGGAAGACCATCCGAAGCGTCTTCTGCATGAGCGTGCGCGCCTGCGGCGTGGTTTCTCTGCTGTTTTTTGTCGGCTGCGTCTTTTTCCCGCGCTATCTGATGATCCTGTTCACGAACGAGGAGGTCCTGATCTCCATCGGCGTGGATTATCTCAAGATCGCGGGCTGGTCTTACCTGCTGACGGGACTTTCTCAGTGCTATCTCGCGGTGATGAAGGTCACGGATCACACGAAGGACGCCGCGCGGATCAGCTCCGCGTCGGTCATTCTCAATATCTTTTTGAACGCGGTGCTGATTTTCGGTCTTTTCGGTCTGCCGCAGCTCGGCGTGAGAGGCGCGGCGCTCGCCACGCTGACCGCACGGGCGATCGAGCTTGGCTGGTGCATCGTGCTGTCGTTCCGGAAGGGATATGAACGTCTGTATCTGCCGGGACTTTTCAGACTGTACGGCTCGCTGTCGAAGGATTTTATCCGCTGTGCGGTCCCGCTGCTCGGCGCGTGCTTACTGTGGGGCGTCGGCTTCACGTCGTACACGGCGTTCGTCGGACACATGGGGACCGACGCGGCGGGCGCGAACTCGGTCGCCTCGGTCGTGCGCGATCTTGTCTGCTGTCTGTGCAACGGTCTTGCCAGCGGCGGCGGCATTCTGGTCGGCAACGAGCTCGGCGCGGGACGGCTGGATAAGGGCAAGGAATACGGCGAGCGGCTGATGATCATGGCGTTCTTATGCGGATTTCTGTCCACGTTTATCATGCTCGCGGTCACGCCGCTCCTGACGCTGTTCGTCAAGCTGACCGACGGCGCGAAGCAGCATCTCGTCTGGATGATGGTCATCATGGCGTTCTACATGATCGGCAGAACGGTCAATACCATCGTCATCAACGGCATTTTCGCGGCAGGCGGAGACACGCTGTTCGATATGTACAGTCTGGTCGTCTCGATGTGGATGATCGCCGTACCGCTCGCGGCGGCAGGGACCTTCCTTCTTAACTGGCCGGTGGAGGTGGTGTACGCCTGCACCTGTCTTGACGAGGTGGGAAAGATCCCGTGGGTCATGATCCATTATAAGAAGTACAAATGGGTGAAGGATCTGACGCACGAGCAGACGGAAAAATAAGGATCCGACCGTCCCGGACCATCCGGGACGGTCGATTTCGTTAATGTTGTCCGACGCGCAGCGAAAGGGCTTCGAGCGTCGTCTGTTCCGCCGCATCGATCTGATACGTTGCGGACTGTCTGTACAATAAAACCGGTATCCGATACGCGGTCGGACGGTCGGCGCAGAGCGTCCACGTTCTGCCGCAGACGGTCACATCGGCTTTTCCGGTCAGCGTGAAGGAAAGCTCCGCCGTGCCGAACAGGGCGGCATGGTCGTCCGAAAAGCCGGCGCTTTCCCCGCTTTTCAGCTCAAAGTGAGCCGGAGCGGTCGACAGGAGCGTTTCATACCGGTCAAACGCTGACGGGGACAGATAGTCATAGTTGATCACATCGGCGGCGGGATCGGCTTCGACCATCGTGTTGCAGGTCGTCTCTACCGGATGACCGAGCGCATGACAGTGATCGACCAGCTCGCGGTAACGAGGGTGACGGTACGAGACCGCCAGCACGCTGTCTTCGTTTTCGGCGAATTCGTCTGCTTCCGCTTCGTCGGACACGACCGCCATGACCGGAAGCAAGCGTGTTTTCGTCATGCGGTAACGGACCGCGTCGTTGTTCGAGGTCAGCCGCCAGCCCTTTTCCCCGGCGATCCCGGCACAAAGCTCTTCCAGCCGGTCGAGATGCGCATGGTCCGAGAGCTTCGGGTGGATGAGCAGCGTCACGCCGCGTTCCTTCGCGCGGGTCAGACATTCAGCGGCGGACGCGAGCGGGGAACGGTTCGCGGCGTCGTCCGCTTTGTGGACGTATTTTTCGCGCAGCTCGGCGAAGGAATGCTCGTGGATGAACACCGGCTCGGCGATCTCCGTGCCGTCGGCGTTCTGATAGAAAGCGTTCAGCGTCGGGTCGTGCAGAGCGGCGATCACGCCGTCCGACGTTTCGCGCACGTCGATCTCCACCCAGTCGAATCCGGCGCGCGCGGCAAGGTCGATGCTTTCAAGCGAATTGCGCCCGGCGGCGGTGTGGTTCAGATGAATGCCCGCATGGGCAATGTAATGTTTCATGAAGCTCCTTTCCCGCGGCGGCTGACAGGATGTCAGCCGCTTTTTCATATTGCTTCGGAATGATTCGGATTTTTCGGAGGTCAGCGCTTCTGCAGGATCCGCAGTTCGTAGACGCGGATGTCCGGCGCGCCGTTCGAGGCGGTGAAGACAAGCTCCGCCGCGTCGCACAGAACGCCGTCAAAGCAAAGTGTGTTCAGACGCTGGAAATTGCCGGTCACACTCCGTTCGGCGGCGACCGCACCGTCTTTCATTAAACGCACGGCATAGTCGCGCACCAGCTCGGGCGGCGTTCCGATGCGCTGCTGAGCGCGGCGCTTATCGGAGAGGGTGATCTTGATCGCATAACGGAAATCCGTGTCGAAGGTCAGGATCACCCGGTCGACCGGCACGGGCGCGCCGAATCTGACCGAAAGACGCTCGCCTTCCTCACGGATGCCGTCGGACGCCCACAGATTGTTCCCGCCGACCGGTCGGGCGGCGCCGTTTCGGACAAGCTCCGCCTCAAAGCCGGGACGCTCGGAGGACGCTTCGAGCAAGGCCGACGGCATGAGATCGTCCGGATCGTGACCGGTCAGTCCCGGCAGATAGCAGTCCTCGCGCGAAAGAATAAGACGCAGCTCGTCCACATACGGGAGAAGCCCGCGCGGGTCGATCTGTTTTTTGACGCAGAGCGCCGCCGCCGTTCCGACAGCCTGACCGCCTGCCGCGCAGGTCCCCATGACGCGGAGACTGGACATGGCGAGCTTCGACGCGCTGACGATGCGTCCCGCCGTCATCAGGTTTGCGATATTTCGGGAATAATAGCAGCGGTAGGGGATCTCATAGATGCCGTCGAAGCTGAAAATCGTGCTGGGACGCTTGTCGAAATCGAGCAGACCGCCGGGCGTGTGATTGTCCATCGCCCAGCCGCCGTAGCATACGCCGTCGGGGAAGGTGCGGTTGGCTAAAAGATCGTTTTCATTTAATACATAGTCGCCGAGAACGCGCCGTCCTTCTCTCATGCCGGGCAGAGCGCCGACCCATTCAAGCTCCCAGTTTTCCGCGCCGTGGCCGCCGCCGTTCTTGATGTGATCCCAGATGCCCCAGATGCAGGCGTAAAGCGCTTCGCTGATGCTCTCGTATTCCCCGATGAAATCGTCGGTCTCGCCGTTCAGCTCCAGCCACCAGTAGCCGTAATCGACCGACGACGTGCTGAACGAGGTCAGCCGGACGTAATCGCTTTTTCCCTTGTCGGTCGTGATGGCTTCGGCGTGGTTTGAGGCGTGAACGCGGTATTTCAGTTCTTCTTCGGTGAAATGCCGGGCGAACGCGGGCGGCTCGTATTTCACCGGATGCCCGCGGTCGACCGCCTTGAAAAGCAGAGTGTTGCCCATGCGGTCGAAATTCGGCTCGTCGGGCGCGTCGGGTTCCCCGTAAGCCGCCTTTCCTTCGGAACCGACGGAAAAGTCCGCGCCGGAAAGCTCTGCCAGCGTACCGAGTCCGGTCGCGTCGACGAAAATGTCTGCGCGGACGGTATAGTGCATTTCGTTCGTCAGCCCGACGCATTCGATCCCGGTGATGCGGTTCCCGTCGGTCGTACAGCCGGTCATCGCCGTATTGAGAAGGAGCGTGAGGTTCGGTTCGGCTTTCGCCGCTTCCCAGAGCGTCATGTCCCAGACGGAGAAGTTGAACGAATCGTTGCGGTGTTTGTTGGCAAGCATCAGCTCGTAGAGTATGCCGCCTTCTTCATACTCCGGTTTTTTCGAGTTTTCGCTCGCGCCGACAACGTGCATACGCACCTCTCCGGAAGCGTTTCCGCCGAGAACGGGACGGTTCTGAATGAGAACGGTTTTCGCGCCGTGCCTTGCCGAGGCGATGGCTGCGCACAGTCCCGCAAGACCGCCGCCGACGACCGCCGTCTCAAAGCAGAGCGCTTTCTTTCGTGTGTATTCGATGTGTGTGTAGATCATGGCAGTATCAGTATAGCACAGCATGGACGCCGGGTCAAGAGTTCTTTGCGGAAAAGCGGCTTGACAAAGGTCTCCCGTTATGGTAAAATGAAAGCGGAATACGGAAATCAAGCGCGCCGGCGGGACTTTCCGGAATTTCGTTCTCTTTTGATCCGGCAGATCGTCGGATGAGACGGCGGACTGCGCTTACCGCGAACCCCTGCCCGCCGACATGACGGAACGGAGGGGAATATCAGGAGATCCGAGAGGAACGCGGCGCGAGGGATCCGGATTAATAGCCGATCGTTTCATGCTTAAAGATGACAGACGCTATAATAAAATCCGTTTTTATGTCGGCTTTGCCGACATAAAAACACCTCTAAGGCGAGCCGGGGCGAGCCCTCGCGCCGATAAGGGGATAGCTGACAAAATAAATTTTGTCAGCGGCGATAAGCGCGAGTACCGATTGTAAAACGAAGTTTTACAATCGACTAAATTAATTAAAGCGAGGAGATCGAAAAATGCTTTCGGTTTTTGTCAACAAACAGAGCAGCATCCGCATCAGCGGAGAAAAGACCGTTTATTTTGACCCGTGGGACCTGCCGGAGGGAAGCCCGAAGGCAGACGCTGTTTTCGTGACGCACGATCATTTCGACCATTACTCGGCGGCGGATATCAAAAAGGTCTTAACGGAACAGACGGCGGTCGTCGTGCCGGAGAAAATGGCGAAGGCGGTGAAGGACGCGCTCGGCTCCGACGCGGACCGCGTTCTCGCCGTGAAGCCGGGGCAGACGCTGACGGTCTGCGGCATTCCGGTCGAAACGGCGGCGGCTTATAACAAATTGAAGCCTTTTCATCCGAAGAGCGCGGGCTGGTGCGGTTACGCGGTCACGCTTGACACAGAGGTCTGCTATGTCACGGGCGACACTGACGCAGTGAAGGAAGGACTTGCCGTGAAATGCGACAGACTGTTCGTTCCCATCGGCGGGACCTATACGATGAACGTCGACGAAGCGGCGGCATTCGCTGCAAAGCTCGCGCCGCGCATCGTCGTTCCGACGCATTACGGCACGGTCGTCGGCAGTCCGTCCGACGGCGAAAGGTTCCGGAAAAAGCTGGAGCAGGCGGCGCCGTCTGTCAGCGTCGAGCTGATCCTGTAAGGAGAAACATCATGGGAAAAACGATCTGCGGAGTCGACTGCACGAAGTGCCTGATGAACAGGGTCTGCGAAGGCTGCGCCGAGACAGGCGAGCGTCCCTTTCTCGGGACCTGCGGAATGGCGCAGCCGGACAGACAGGGGCAAACGACGCCGGGCGGCCGTCGTAAAGGAGTCAGGGCGTTTTTCAATGCGCTGGGCATTTCGGATATCAATGTAATGATGAAGTTATGCGAGCCGGACGGCTATCGTGAACGGCTTATGGCGGCTTTCAATGCGCTCGGCATTCCGGATATGGACGAGGTGACGGAGCTGCACGCCCTGCGCGGCGCGTTCGTCAATCTGCCGCTGACGCTGCCGGGCGGCGCGGTGGTGAAATTCTGGGATGACGACCGGATCCTGCTCGGAAACCAGCTCGAAAAGAAGGGAACCGACCGCTGCTACGGTCTGGCGGCGGACGAACGGTATCTGATGGTCTGCGAATACGGCGAAGGCGGGTCCGACGCGCAGCTCGTCGTGTTCCGGCGCTGGAATTCACAATATAATTAAGGCAATACCGCACAGTTCTGATGGTGCGATTGCGCCGTCAGATTTCCCGTCAGACGAAACAAATTGAGGAAGGCATAGTACCTCCTATGCCGACGAAATTTGTACAGTATGACGGGAAAGATGCAAGCAAGCGTGCCATCAAGGCGAAAGCCGTGAATTGTGCGGTATTGCCTTAAGGAAGGAAACTACCATGGCGGCGAATGAAAAACGTTTTGATGCGGTTTATCAGGAAAGAAACGGACTTTCTTCCATCGCGACCGTTCTGGTCGACAGGGAGACCGGCGTGAATTACCTGTTCGTTCACGACGGCCACGCGGGCGGACTGACGGTCCTGCTCGACGCGGAGGGCAGACCGGTGATCACGCCGAAAGACGGCGCGAAGCATTAAATTAAAGACGGCGCGCGCCGGAAATCCCGGAAGAAATTACCTCCGGGATTTCCGGTTTTGTTTTGAAAAAAACCTTGCAAATTCATGAAAGCTCTGGTATAATGCTATTGTTATGGATTTCACCGGCAAGCCGCCGGGAGACGATCTGAGTTTTAATTTTGACCCGAACAACAGGAGGAAACAACATGAAGCAACGCAGGCAGAGAATGATCTGCGCGGTATTGTCCGTGCTGATGGTTCTGTCCGTTCTGCCCTGTCAGGTGATGGCGGCGGAATGGCTGGACCGTGAACGCGAATGGATCGTGGAATTTTCGTCCGTCGAAGCGGCAAAACGTTATCTCGCCCGGCATGAAGGGCGGCTGCTCGGCGGTCCCATCGTTCTGACAAACGACGGAACGCTCACGCTGAAAAGCCGTTCCGACGTGGTGAGCCTGACAGTGAACGCCTCTCTGTCCGCGGCGGCGCAGTATTACACGGATCCGGACGATCCGCTGCTTCGCACCAGTCAGAAATACCTGACAGAATCAGATAGCTCCGATGTGCAGTACAGCACCATAGAAGCGTCCGCAGCATGGGCGAATATATGGGATAGACTGAATAACAGCGGGAAGACCGCGGCTGACTGCGATACCGTCCGCGTGGCGGTGATCGACAGCGGTATCGACGCGACGCACGAGGACCTTGTGAACCGCGTTACAGCGGGTTACGATATCGTGAACGGCGCGGCGATCGAAGCCGGGGGCGACAGCGACCTTTCGGGACACGGCACGATGGTGGCGGGTCTGATCGCGGCTGAAGCGAACAACGGCGTCGGCATTGCGGGCACGGCGGAGCTTTATCCCGTCGAGCTTGTCCCGGTGCGCGTTCTGAACGAGCATGACAAGGCGCAGATCGCCGACGTGGTAAGCGCGATCTACTGGGCGGTCGACGAAGGAAACGCCGATATTCTGAATCTGTCTTTCGGCGAGCGGATGGCGGAAGCTCCCGCTGCGCTTCAGACGGCGGTCGGCTACGCGCTGAATCAGGGCGTATGGGTCGTCGCGGCGGCAGGCAACGACGGCAGGCGCTTTGCCGACGATAAATTCGATTTCTATCCGGCGGCGATCAAGGGCGTCATTGCGGTCGGCTCCCTCACGGAAATAAAAACGCTGCTGCCGACGAGCTATTACGAACCGGCAGTCGCGTCGTTCAGCAACTGTCCCGCCGATCTGAGCAGCCCCCTTTTCGATCACAGCTTCTTCCTTGTGCCGGGCGAAAATCTGACGACCACGGCAAAGGGCGGCGGATATGAGCCGTTTACCGGCACGTCCGGTTCGGCGGCTCTCATGACGGGTATGCTCGCCGTCATGAAGTCGATCAAACCGATCCTGAAATACCGCAGCATCGGGATCGGACTCTATTCGAGCAGATTGACCGGGAGCGGCTATGCCGGTGTTCCGTATATCAAGCTGAATAATATATTCCGCAGATTATCCGAAACAGGCAGTCGGCGTTATGAGCTTGTGCTGAACGAACCGGTCCCCTCTCTGGTCAGCGGCAGCATTGCCATCGAAGGCATTACGTATGATGAAAATGCCTATTATAATCGGCCGCAGACCTTTTACCTGTATAACGAGGACTGGGAACAGGTGTACAAAGCCGAAGCGAATTTCCCGAACATGGCGCTGGAGCGCAGTTACGTTTCCTATCCGGTCGATACGACGCTTTACCCCGACGGGATGTACAACTGGGAGATCTCTTCGGACGGCCGCTGGCTCGCCGGAGGCGAATTCCGCATCGACAACGGCGGTCGGTATTACAGTGTGCAGGCGATGTATGACGGCGAGCCGCTTTCCAATGAATGGTACCGGATTTACAGCCCGGACGGTCTGTACCGCGAGGGCAGCTTCGACGAAAACGGCTGTATCCTTCTGTCACGCGATGAGGTGAGCACGAACGATCTGACGCTGGTCGTCTCGTTCTATGAGGACAGCGATATCATTGCGGTCGAAAAGCTCGGAGTGCCGTCGGGCGATCTGCTTACGGTCATGGTCGACCCGGTGAGCTTTACGGTCGACTCTACCGGATGCAATGATATGTTCAGTGATGAGTATGTCTATATCCAGCTTGGCGGCGAGAGGATCGGCGAGATCTGGGTCGTGTCGGAGGAGGAATCCGTTCTGATCTCCTGCCCGGACGAACTGCTCTTCACGGTGAACGGCGAAAACGCGGTCCTGAAACGCGCCTTTACGCTCACCGGCGATACGGTCTGGAAGCTGTCGGACGAGCTGGATGCGGCGGCAGAGATCGGGCTGTCGGCTGACGGAACGGTGAAGGCGGTCGCTCTTGCGGTCGACGGCGACTCCGAGCCGAGATGGATCAAGGATGAGGAAGCCGTCCTCTATCTGACGCCCGGCACGTATGAGCTGACCGGCTATGCAGCGGACGAAAGCGGTTATTATCTCGCGTCTTCTCTCGGAACGATCACGCTGACCGCAGGTTCGTCAAAGCATTTCACGCTCGGTTCGGCCTGCTCCGGCACGCTCACCGCATCGCCTGCTTCTCCGAAGGAGAACACCGACGTGACGTTATGCATGGCGCTGACCGACAGTCAGGGAAGAACGGTGACCGACTGCGGTTATGCTTCGATCGGAAGCTATTACACCTATTCGTATACCGTTTATCCGGGTCTTGAGCTTTTCTGCGGCGAGAAGGAACAGGGTCATATCGAAGGGTATGATCTTGACTGGAAATATCGGGACGGCGCGCTTGCCGCTGTTCTGAATTCAAGCGAAATCGGCGCCGCCGGGATCTATCGTCTGGCAGTGGACGACAGTGATCCCGCGGTCCCCGCGCTGACGCTTGAGCTGACGATCCTGCCTGAGGAAACGAGACCGCACGCAAGGGTCTATGTCCGCTTCGGCGATTCGGACGGTTATCTCTCTTCCGGCACGGCGATGGTCTGGGCGCTTCTGAACGACGAAAACGGACAGGAGATCGTGCGCGAAGCGATCTTTGACCGGGAGCGGTCGGACTACTATTCCACTGTTTATTATCTGAACCTCCCCATCGGCGGCGTTTACGACGCGGCCGCCGCGCTGGACGGTCGGCTCGGACGGCTCACCATCGACCTGACCGAAGCGGCGGACGGCAGCACGGTCGAGGTCGTGGTTCCCACGGATACCGGCTGGACCGAAAAATGGCTGGAGCCGGTCGGAGA
This sequence comes from Eubacteriales bacterium, assembly GCA_045600005.1. Classification (GTDB taxonomy): domain Bacteria; phylum Bacillota; class Clostridia; order Oscillospirales; family CAG-272; genus Flemingiibacterium. The sequence goes on from JAZRXB010000152.1 coordinate 35,247, forward strand.
GGGTTATCCGTATGTGAGCGGCATCGACGTTCCGCTGTTTGAAGGACATACGGAACGTGGTTTCCTTCCGCTGTGGAGCGATTCCTTCCGGACGAAGGGCTTCGGCGGACAGGGGATCTATATCTACGCGGAAGACTTCGGCAAACTCGAACGCGAGCATTACTTCATGACCATCCTGGCTGAAACCGATCTGTCCGACCCGGATACGGCGGTGCGGTTCGGTATGCCGATCACACCCGGCGTTACGACGGAAAAGGAGATCTACACGCTCGGCGAAACGGTCACGGCTCTGTGCGGCTTCCGCGACGCGGCGGGCAATCAGGTCGTCGAGCTGTATCTTGACGCCAAGGGCGCGCCGGAGCTTGCCGCCGCTTCGCTGGACGATTCCCATCTGCTTGACGGCTGGTACTACGGCAATGACGGTCCGAAGGCGATCCGCGTGCGCATGATCCTGCGTACCGCGCAGGGCGATATCATGGCGGACCGGATGATCGAAGGGCTTGAAAGCGAGACCTTTGAGGGACTGGAAGCCGGCACCTATTCTCTCCAGACGGTCTGGAACGGACTGGAAAGCGAGCTGCACGTCTTTGCGGTCGGCGACGCGCCTGTCGTTCCCGTTTCCTATCAGAAGCCGCCGAAGACCTTCACCGCGAAGGCTTCGGATGACGGCATCGCGCTGAAATGGACCGCGCCGGACGGCGGATGCGAGGGCTATCTCCTATTCCGCGACGGCGAAGCAGTGAAGGAATTCGACGCCCGGACGCTCAGCTGTACCGACAGCGATACGGAGGACGGACGCTATTACTTCTATGAACTCTATGCCGTGAATGAAAACGGCGCGAAGAGCGAAGCCCGCTCGGCGGGCGCGCGCACGGCTTCGGTCGACACCGAGCCGCCGGCCGTGCCGCAGAACCTCAAAGCGGTCTATGAGAACTATGCGGTCACGCTGACGTGGGACCGCTCGTCCGACAACGTTGCCGTTTCGGGCTACATCGTCACGATGGACGGCGAGGACCGGAACCCCGTGTTCAGCCGCACCTGTTCCATCGGCGGACTGTACCCCGGAAAGACCTACACCTTCACGGTCCGCGCGCTGGACGGCGCGGGCAATGAATCCGCAAAAAGCGCTGTGGTCAGCGCGACTGTGACCGACCCCACCGGCGTTGGCAGGATCACGGTCGACTGCATGAAAAACCGTCAGGGCGTTTACCTCGACGGTCCGCTGACGATCACCGCCGACGCGACGGTCGATATCACGTCAGTCAGAGCGGAAATTTTCTATGAAGACGGCGAAGAAACCCATACCATGACCGCCGGACTTGAAGCATTCGGCGGCGAGTGGAGAGCGGAAGTTGAAATGCCCTTCTTCACGAGCGTCACGAAGGTCCGCATCCACGCTTTCATCGGCGCGGACGAGGCGGCGGCCGCGGATTATGACGGCGAGCTTCCGATCGTTCACGCGGACAACCTGACCGTGAAGCTGAGCGGTTACAGCCGTTTTAATTCGGTCGTCGATCTGTCCGAAAGCACGGTGACGGTCTCCTCCGAAAGTCTCGGATATGCCGTTTCGAGGAACGTGACCGATTTTTCGGCGGCGCTCACCTTCCTTCTCCGGGAAGCGGACGACTATGTTCTGACGATCACCGACGCGGCCGGTACGGTCGTTTACCGGAAGGAAAACCTCGCGCTCGGTCTGGAATACATAGTGAAGGCAAACGAGCTTGACTGCGTGGCGGTGAGCCTTACCGGCTGCCTGACGCTGACCGGCATGAACGTCACCGTTTACGATGCGGCGCGTCAGAAGGTCATTGCGGAAGGCGTTGTCGACGGAAACCGGAACGTCGTCTTCGACGGTGTGAGGAGCTGGTTCCGCGCAGAGCCGGACGCCGACTATCTGGTCGTTTTCGGCGAGTTTTCGACCCGCCTGAGCTATAACCGCGACGGTCTGATCGCGGAGCAGAGCTTTACGCTGTCTCATACGTCCGGTCAGCAGAAGGCTTCCTTCACGCTGGAGGCCGCCGAGCTGCGCTTTGGCACGTACTATGCCTATGTGATGCTCGACGGAAGCAATACGTATGCCGAGGGCGTTCCCGTGACCTTTGCGACCGACTATGAGACGGTCACGGCAAAGACTGTACAGAACGGCGCCTATGCTTACGCGGCGGCGGAAGTCCACTATACCGCAAGCGCGGTCTGCACGGCTGCCGTTGAGTGCAGTCCGATCGGAGAGGGCGTCTATTATGCGCCCGTGTCCGGGACGATCCGTTATTCCGGCGGCACCGCCACGCTGAAAACGACGGCGGTCTATTCCCCGGTCGCGATGACCGCTCCCCTCAGCGTTCTGGAAAACGCATCGGAGGTCCCCTATGACGACTCTCAGTTCGCCGGGATCGCGCCGGCTTTCGAGCTGAACGGCGCTCCCTGCACCAAAGCGCCCGACGGAACGATCACCTGCCGTTCTCTCACGGTGAAGAACGGTCAAACGCTGACGCTGACCGCCGAGGTGAGACAGGACGACAAGGTGTTCCGAACGGAAAAATCCTTTGTTTTCAACGCTTCCGAACCTGTCCGGAACGTCGGCAGGATGCTGTTCGGTCTCGGAAACGCGCTGGTCGATGTGAAGGTCACGGACCCGAAGGCGCAGGCTGTCCGTTATCTGGTCTTCGACGGCGGCACCGGCGAAACGCTCTTCGATCTGCGCGACGGGACGAAGCACTCGTTTGTCCTGCCTGCCGAAAAGCAGCTCGTGCTGATCGCTTCGCTCGACCTTGACGGCAGCTATGCGATGGACGAGTGGAAGAAGAAGGGCGGCGTGGTCACGCGCACCTTCGGCGACGGAGACAGCGTATCGCTGAATCTGTCGATCAGCGCGATGGGAATGATCGACGGTCTTGACCTGACGGAATTCACGGTTCCGAGCGAGAACGGCTTCAGCGGTCTGCCGAGCGTCACATGGCTGGACGACGACACGCTGAGAGTCAGCACGCGCTTCACCTATGAGTACCGTTCGGTGGACGGCGCGGAGGAATACCGCACCGTGCTTCACTGCCCGGCAGGCGCGTATGACTTCACCGTTTCGGACTCGAACGGTTCGCTCTATGAGCTCGGCGACCTGAACAACTGGAAGACCGTGATCCTGACCCGGCAGAACGAAAGCTACTGGGGCTGGCATATCGTCTACGTTTCCTTTACGGTCTCCTATGAGGATTTCGTCGGAAACAACGTTCTGACGCAGGTCCTGTCGGTCGTTCATGACGGCGATCGGTATTATATCCCGGTCATGAATCAGACCGTTCCGTATGCGCCGATCAGCATCAGCGTGCCGGACCGCATCACCAAGGACGAGGCGGCGGACGGCGTGAACGTCAGCATCTTCACGACGCTGGTCGACAAGTCCGACTGGATCCTGACGCTGTTTGAGGGTGATCGGATCCTGTACAGCTCCGAGCTGAAAAAGGCAGGCAGCTTCGTTTACATTAAATTAAACGATCTGCTGCGGGAAAGCAGCATCCGCGCAGAGCTGGTGAAGGATGACCGTAAGTTCACCGCTTCGAGCGATTTCACGGTCGTCTACGACGAGCGTCCGGAGCTGATCAGCGCGACGATCGGCGGATATGATCTGTCGGATACCGCGACGCCGCTCAAAGTCAGCGGGACCAATCCGCGCGCGTCCGTCAACGCTTCGTTTACGAACGCGGACAAGGTGGAAAACGTCCGCCTCGTCATGACGGATCTCTGCGGCGAGCGCTCGGCGGCTCTTGTCAGAAACGGAAACAGATTCTCCGGGTCCGTGTATCTGAACGGCGTGGTGAGCGTCCGCCTTGCGTGGGACGAGATCACCGACGAGAACACCGTCTGGGGCGAGATCGACACGAGCGAATGGACCCCTGTATCCATCCAGCTCCCCGAAGGCGCGGTCATCGAGCAGCTGCCCGAAGAGCTGGGAGGCTCGCCCGAGCAGCACGAGAGAGACCTTGCGGACTGGGAAAAGTATCAGAATTATCTGAAAAACGGCGTATTCACAGACGGTACGGAGGAGGAGATCCTCGCTGCGCTTGACGACCTGTTCGGCGGCGACGGCGTATGGTATCTCCCCGCCTACCGCACGGCAGAGGGCTATTATGTCCATGACTCCATTATTCTCGACGCCGGTGACGGCGCTGACAGCGTGAAGATGGTGATGGACGGCGAAGTCCGCAGCGTCAGCGCTTCTCTCGACGTGACGGAAAACACCGCGTACATGGAGCTGGGCGGCGTCGGCGACCTGTTCTTCCCGACGAAGGAAGAAGGGACCGTGAGCGGCGCGAAGATCCACATTTCGGACGACATGAAAAAGGCGCTGAAGGGCGCGAAGACGGTCGCTCAGGTCGCCATTCTGATCCAGAAGATGGACGGCTTTGACCCGTGCGACGAGGAAAAGCTGAACGAGATCATCGCCGCGCTCTCCGGCAAGCTGCCCTACGGCTTCCTCGCTTCGCAGTGCGTCAATATTGCGGCGTCCAACGCGCTGCACGCGCTCGCGAACCGTCCTGCCAGCATCGACAACGATCTCTGCAAGATGGGTCTGCCGGAGTATTGCAGACCGCCGAAGGGACCCTGCGACGATGATGACGACGATGACGATGACGACGACGATGACGACGACAATAAGCCGGTCAATCCGCTGGTAGACCCGTCCGGATACGTCTTTGAAGCCGTCGGGTCCGACCGCATCGAAGGCGTCAGCGCGGCGGTCTATCAGAGGGTCGGTTCGCAGTGGTACAAATGGAACACCGAACCCTTCGGCGAACCGGCGAACCCGTCCTTCACCGATGAAAAGGGCGCATACGGCTGGAACACGCTGCCCGGCGAATGGAAGGTCGTCTTCTCGAAGGACGGCTACTATCCTGCCGAAAGCATCGTGCTCGGCGTTCCGCCGGAACATCTCGACGTCAATATCTCCATGGTGGCAAGCACCGTGCCGGCGCTCACCGGCGCGCTCGCCATGGCGGACGGTCAGACGATCCGTCTCGCGTTCGACAAGTACATGACGGTCGATTCCCTGACCGGAGACGGCATGGTGAAGGCGTACTTCGGCTCCGAAGAACTTGGCTTCACGCTCACGCCTGTGGACGCGGCGGTCAGCACCGCCGGAAACAAGCAGGCGGCTGATCGGAACGGCATTCACGCCGGACTCGATATCGCCAAGGTCTTCTATCTGACGCTCGCCGATCCGCTTCCGACCGGCGCAAAGGTCAGAGTCGTACTCGACGACGAGTGCATGGGCTACAACTTCATGACCCTCGGCGAGGACATGAGCTTCGAGCTGATCATCCCCGAAACCGATCCTGAGATCCCGATCGACGCGCTGCGCGCGAACGCGGACTCCTATGAGCTGGAAGTCGGCGAAACCGCAGACGTCTCTGCCGACCTTGTAAAGGTCTTCAGCGACGCGACGGCGGCTGTCGTCTGGACTTCCGACGACGAAACGATCGCTACGGTAGACGCGAATGGCGTTGTGACCGGCGTCGGAGCCGGAACGACCGGCGTCACCGCTTCGAGCGGAAACGCTTCCGTCACCGTCGTCGTTACGGTGGGGCGTGAGCCTTCCGTTCCTCCGGTGACCGCAAACGCCGCCCTGTTCTGCCGCACCGATAATCTGGTGGTCGGCAAGCGCTGCTGGCTCTATTCGCTGGCGGCGAACGAAGATCTTGTGAACCCCATCGCGGGCGATGTGCGCTATGTGCCGATTTCGTGGACGATCGCCGAAAACGGAACGGTCACGGCGTCCGGCACGCTCGGCGCGGGCGAGGCCGAGGTCATGACTCCGTACTATCCGCAGAAGCCCGGCGCGCTCTGCCGCGGCACGATCGTCTTTGCAGAGCAGCTCTATTCGGGCAGCGCATGGGACAATACCGGCAATATCTATACGGCTTACCGTGAGCTTGCGATCACCTCGGTCGTCGGTCTTTCGGTCAGGGTGAACCCCGGTCTCTTCGCGGTCGGCGATACGCTCGACCTGACGGGACTGGTGCTGAACGTCTCGGCCTCAACCCCTTCGGTCTCCGCAGCGCCGT
>JAZRXB010000153.1:0-35976 GCA_045600005.1 Eubacteriales bacterium
ACGGCGGTCTGTTGTCTGCCGGAAAGTCAGCGGACCGTGACAAGCTCGTATTCTCTCGTTCCCACGCCGAGCTTTTCGGCGTGTTCGAGCGTGACGCGCCAGTCGGTGGTCGGGAAGGTCGTGTCAAAGCGGTCGCGGTCGGTCTCGATGAAGCTCTGAGCGGGACGCTGTCCCTTTCGTAAAATGTCGCCGAGCAGCGAGGACGCCATCGCGGGCTGACGGTTGCAGGCGTCTGCACACGCCATATCGAGCGCGACAGGGTCGAAGGATGCGAACATTCCGACGTCGGGAATGATCGGCGCGTCGTTTTCCGGGTGGCAGTCGCAGTAGGGCGAGACCTGACTTACGATCGTGATGTGGAACTGGGGACGACCGTCGAGGACTGCCTTCGCGTACTCGGCGATCTTCTTCGACAGATCGTCGTTCGCCGAATCGCCGGGCTGACCGATCGCTTCGGCGCGGCAGGCGTGGATACAGCGTCCGCAGCCGACGCATTTCGACGGATCGACGAACGCTTTCGCTGCCTTTTCGCCCTCACGCTTTTCAAAGGAGATCGCGTCCTGCGCGCACTGCTTCGCGCACTGGCGGCATCCGGTACAGAGCCCACGGACGACCGCCGATTTGCCGCCGTTGTGCTGCTGCATCTTGCCCGCGCGGGAGCCGCAGCCCATGCCGACGTTCTTGAGCGCGCCGCCGAAGCCGGTGCATTCGTGTCCCTTGAAGTGGTTCAGCGAGATGAAAACGTCCGCGTCCATGACGGCGCGTCCGATCTTGGCTTCCTTCACCAGCTCGCCGCCTTCGACCGGGACCCAGACCTCGTCCTTGCCGGTCAGACCGTCGGCGATGATGACCTGACAGCCGGTCGCGTAAGGCGTGAAGCCGTTCTCATAGGCGACCTCGATGTGTTCGAGCGCGTTCTTGCGCCGTCCGACATAAAGCGTGTTGCAGTCGGTCAGGAAGGGCTTTCCGCCCTGCTCCTTCACGACGTCGGCGACCGCTCTGGCGAAGTTCGGGCGGAGGAAGGAGAGGTTGCCCGGCTCGCCGAAATGGATCTTCACTGCGACGAATTTTCCGTCCATGTCAACCGTTCCGATCCCTGCCGCGCGGACGAGGCGTTTCAGCTTTTCGAGCAGATTGTCGCCGATGCCCACGCGCATATCGGTAAAATAAACCTTTGATTTTTCCATATCCGTGTATCCTTATAATATGTAATTTAGACGATTGTAAAATGCTTTAAGATGATGAACGTTATAATAAAATCCGTTTTTATGTCGGCTTTGCCGACATAAAAACACCTCTAAGGCGAGCCGGGGCGAGCCCTCGCGCCGACATGGGGAGAGCCGACAAAACAAAGTTTTGTCGGCAGACAAAAATAAATTTTAGTCTGCGGCGATAAGCGCGAGTACCGATTGTAAAACGTAGTTTTACAATCGAGTATTTTATTCCATTTCGACCGTCGCCATGATCGGATAGTGGTCGGAGAGCCACTGACCGTTCCGCTCGTCGCGGAAAACGTCGAACGACAGCACCTTCGTCCCGCGGTCGGCGAAAATATAGTCGATCTTGATCCCTTCGCCCAGCCGTTTTCCGAAGCCGTGGAAGGTCTCGCCCGAATCGGCGCTCAGGTCGACCAGCGCGCTGTCCCGGTAAGCGGTCATTTCCTTTATACAGTCGTTGTCCGGCATCGCGTTGAAATCTCCGGTGACGAAGCTCTTCATCGGACGGTTCGCGTTGTTCCCGTCGATCTTCTGTAAAAGCTGACAGCACGCCAGCGCGCGGGCGACCTTTCCCACGTGGTCGGTGTGGATGTTGTAGAAACGGAAAGGAGCGCCGTTCTTCGGCTTGAGCGTCACCCACGTGACGACGCGCGGGCAGGAGCTCTGATCGGCGTCGTAGCGCGAGCCCGGCTCGTGCGGCGTCGGAGAAAGCCAGAAGGTCTCGCAGTCATACAGCACGAAAGCGTCCTTGCGGAACGCGACGCATACGCCCTCGTTGTCGTAGTTCTTCCCGCGCCCGCCGCCGACAACGTAATAATCGTCAAGCGTATCGACCATCCAGTCGCGCATGACCGGCATGATCTCCTGTGCGCCAATGACGTCGGGCTTCACCGCGTTCAGCCATTCGGCGATGAACGCTTCCCGGTTCAGAAACGAATTGATCCCGTCGGCCTCACACTGTGTGCGCATATTGAAGCTCATGATCTTAAGCGGATAGGACATGATGCTGACTCCTTTACAAACAAAAATTCAGCCGATTGTTTAATGCTTAGAGATGGCAAGCGTTATAAATAAATCCGTTTTTATGTCGGCTTTGCCGACATAAAAACACCTCTAAGGCGAGCTTGGCGAGTCCTCGCGCCGATATTATGATGGGGAGAGCCGTCAAAACAAGTTTTGCCGGCGGCGATAAGCGCGAGTACCGATTGTAAAACGCAGTTTTACAATCGACTAAAACAAAATTTCCGAAAAAAAATTCTGACGATTCTCTTTACAAAAGCCGTTTTCTGTGTTATACTGTTAAAAATGGAACATACGTTTCGGAGGACGCTGGCAATGAACGAACGCAGAGAACAGGCGTGCTGCTTTACCGGGCACCGGAAAATCGTTGAAAAACGGTTTCAGACCCTGAACGACCGGCTGAATGTCGAGGTCGGATGGATGATCACGCACGGCGTGACCGATTTCTGGGCGGGCGGTGCGCTCGGCTTTGACACGATGGCGGCGATCGCCGTTTTGCAGGCAAGGAACAGCGGCAGTCCCGTGCGGCTGCATCTCGCGCTCCCCTGCCCCGAACAGACGCGGGGCTGGAATAAGAAAGATATCGAGATCTATGAATATATCCGCGGCGAAGCGGACGATCAGATCGTTCTTTCCCCGCATTATCACAACGGTGTGATGCACATCCGCAACCGCTTCATGGTGGATCACAGCGGCTTCTGCATCTGCTACTTCGACCGGGAGATCGCCGGTGAGAAAACGACCGGCGGAACGCTTTATACGGTCAGCTACGCGAAGAAAAACGGACTGACCGTCATCAACCTGATGGACGTTCCGCCGGATGACGGACAGATCGAATTCGATTTCACCGTCTGACGGAAAGCTCAGAGAACGATCTCCTCGATCGAGCGCTTGGGAACGCAGTGAACGCCGTCGGCGTCGCGGTAGTAACGGGTCGAACCGTCCTCTCCCGTGCCGACGGTCTTTCTGATCTCATCCGGCTTGCCGAACGCCACGACGAGAAGCGGCGCGACGTTTTCGGGAAGACCGAGCGCGGCGGACAGCTCTTCCTTGCGGAAGCTCTGGATGATGCAGCACGCAAGTCCCGCTTCGGCGGCGGCGAGGTCCATCGCCATCGCGCAGATGCCCACGTCGATGCGGAATTTGTCGGCGGGTCCGAATTTCTCCGTGTCCTGACAGATGATGACGAACGCGGTCGGACGATGACCCTCCGGCGGCAGATGAAGCTCCGGCAGAGCGCCGCCCCATTTGGTCAGCGGCTGGATCAGCGCGCATTCCTCCGGCGTGCAGACCAGCCGGTAGCAGAGCGGCTGAATGTTCGCGGTGGACGGCGCGAGACGCGCGCATTCCACAAATCCAAGCAGTTCCTCCCGCGTGACCGCGCGGCTCTCGTCGAAGGTGCGGCAGGTGCGGTTCGTGACGAATAAATCTTTCAGCATGGCGCGCCTCACAGAAGGTTCAGCGAGCGGAAGGCTTCGAGATAGCGCTGTGCGATGAACGCCGAACCCTTCGCGTTCGGATGCACGCCGTCGGCGGAGAACTCGTCCGGCGCCGCGCCGATCGAAGCGGCGGCAAACAGTCCGTCAAGCGGTACGAACACGTCGGCGAACTCGCGCGCGAGCTTTCTCGTGACCTGGATCTTCGGGTCGAGGTCGCAGCGGAAGAACTCCTTGTCCGGCGCGGTCAGCAGGAACTGTTCGAGGATGATGATCTTCGCGTGCGTCTTTTCCCTGATCTGCGTCAGAATGTCGCGGTAGCACTCCTCGAAGTATTCGTGCGGCATCCAGTCCTTGCTTGCGGCGCGGTGCCACGTGTCGTTGACGCCGATCAGGATCGAGATGACGTCGGGGTCCAGCTCCACCGCGTCCTTTTCCCAGCGCGCGCGCAGGTTTTCGGCGCGGTTGCCGCTGATGCCGAGGTCCAGAAACTCAAAATCTGCGTTCGGATAGGCTGCCCGCAGAACCTCTGCGGTATATTTCGGATAACCGTGTCCGAGGTCGTGCGGGTCGCTGCGGTCGCGTCCCGCGTCGGTGATGCTGTCGCCCTGAAACAGAATTCTCATGATGATCTCCTCCGTTGATTTCCGCTCCCACGCCGGGGAGCGGTTGTTTTTTCTGCGTTCTTTTCCCGTACCGGGGGTACTCCCCATACCGGAGAGCAGGTATTTTTCTTAACGGATACCGTTGAAAATTCCGTATTTTCAGCGGTATCCGTTTGCCGAAGCGCTCATTTCGCCTCGCGGAACTGTCCGCGGTAAAGGCTCGCGTACATCCCGTTCTTTTCGAGCAGCGCGTCGTGATTTCCCTGTTCGAGGATCTTTCCGTCCGAAATGACGGCGATCTCGTCGGCGTTCTTGATCGTGGACAGACGGTGCGCGACGACCAGCGTCGTGCGTCCGCGGCAGAGCTCGTCGAGCGCCTGCTGGATCATGATCTCGGTCGTGTTGTCCAGCGCGCTGGTCGCCTCGTCGAGGATCAGGATCGGCGGATTCTTTAAGAACACGCGCGCGATGGAGAGACGCTGCTTCTGACCGCCCGACAGCTTGACGCCGCGCTCGCCGATCTCGGTCTCATAACCGTCCGGCAGAGACATGATGTAATCGTGGATGTTGGCGCGCTTGGCCGCTTCGACGACCTCTTCCTCGGTCGCGTCGAGCCTGCCGTAGAGGATGTTCTCGCGGATGCTGGCGTTGAACAGATAGATATCCTGCTGAACGATGCCGATGGCGCGGCGGACCGATTCGCGCGTCAGCGTGCTGATCTCGCGTCCGTCGATGTAGATCCCGCCCTTCGTGATGTCGTAGAAATGCGGGATGAGGTGGCAGATGGTCGTCTTGCCGCCGCCGGACGGTCCGACGAGCGCGAAGGTCTCGCCTTTTTCGATGGTCAGGCTGATGTTGTCAAGCACTTCCTGCCCTTCGTTGTAGGAGAACGAGACATTCTTGAATTCGATCTTTCCTTTGATCTCACCGGCGTCGGCGGCGTCAGCCGCGTCGCGCTCCGGCTCTGCGTCCATCACTTCGAGGAAGCGCTCGAAGCCGGTGACGCCGTTCTGATAGTTCTCCATGAAGTTGATGTGCGTCATGACCGGCGAAATGAACATACTGACCGACACGACGAATGCCGAATAGTCGCCGAACTCGATGGTCCCGCCGTACAGGAACAGTCCGCCCGCGATCAGCACGACGACGTTGAACACGTCGGTGATGAACGAGGTCATGGCGTGGAATTCGCCCATCGCGCGGTAAGCGTCGCGGCGGGCATCGACGAATTCGACGTTGCCCTCTTCAAACTTTTTCTGTTCCTTTTCGGCGTTGTTGAACGCCTTCGTCACGCGGATGCCCGAAATGCTCGATTCCAGCGCGGCGTTGATGACGGCGATCGCCTGACGGCTCTTCATGAAGGCTTCGCGCATTTTCTTGCGCAGTACCGCCGCGATGACGATGAGGAACGGCACGCACGCGAAGACGATCAGCGTCAGACGGAAGTTGATCGACGACAGATAGGCGAACGATACGAGGATCGAGATCGTCGAGATGAGCAGATTTTCGGGTCCGTGGTGCGCAAGCTCGCTGATATCGAACAGGTCGCTTGTCATGCGGGACATGATCTTGCCGGTCTCGTTGTCGTCGTAGTAGCGGTAGGGCAGCTTTTCAAGGTGCGCGAACATATCCGAGCGCATCTGCGCCTGCATCCGCACGCCCATGACGTGACCGTAATACTGAATGAAATAGTTGAGTAACATCCTCACGATATAAATGCCGAGAAGGGACAGACCGAAGATCACGATCATCCGGTAGTTCCGGTTCGGGATCAGATCGTTGAGCATGGTTCGTGTGATCATCGGATACAGCACGCTCGCCAGCGAAACGAGCAGCGACGCGATCATATCCATCGCAAAGACCTTTTTGTGAGGTCCATAATAATGAAGGAAGCGTTTGAGCATGACTTTTTTCAGACCTTTCTTTTTTCGTACCGATATTATAGCACAGTTTTGGTTTGAAGTCAAGAAGCCGTTCGTCTAATCAAATAAAAAAGGAAGCGGTTTCCTGAAAACAAAATTTCGGAAACCGCTTTCCAGACGGCACAGCCCGCGCCGTCAGCCGCCGTATCGGTAGAGCGCGTTGAACAGCAGCTTATAGGTTGCGTCGGTCTGCATACGGTATTTCGGGTCGAAGCTGTAAATCACGGCCTCGCCCGCTTCGGTGCGGATGCAAAGCGCGATCGACGTTCCGGCAAGGCGCTCCTCTCCGCGCAGGAAACCGCTTCTGAGCAGCTTTTCCTCCGGGAAAGCGGCGAAGGCTTCACAGCGCGGGTCGTCCTGCGCCCGATAGACGGGACTGTTGTGGTAGATGACGGAGCATTCCTCCGGCATACCGAGCGTAAGGTCACAGGGAACGAACGACGCGCGAAGCGCGGCGCCGCGTGCGTCAAGTTCGTTTAACGGAACCCCTGCGACCTGATTTTTCAGCTTCGCGCCGGTGAGCCGGACGGCGTATTCGCAGGCGTCGCCCCACGCGATGACCTTTCCGCCGCGGGCAAGGAATTTTTTCATCTGCTCAAAGCCGCCCTCGCCCATCCCCTTCATGAGACGGTAATCCGAGTCTCCGGGAAGGATGATCAGATCAAGATCGTCAAGCTCGCCGCGGCAGACCTCGCCGTCCGTGACGATGCGGTAGGGGAAATGATGGTTTTCAAGCAGGAGACGGCAGAAGCCTTCCTCGCAGTTGTCCGAGAAGCCGAATTTGTGAAGACCGATCATCGGCAGTGAAACCTCTCTGCCGTCCCCGTCCGTATTGAAGCTGCCGTCCGCGCTGCGGAAAACGCGCGTTCCGCTCTGGATCAGCGCATTGGCGCGGCGGTAGCTGTCGTTGACATTGGCTGTCATGGCGTCGGGAATCACGACCGGCGCGGCGATCGGACGCACGGCGGGCGGTTCCTCCGCTTCCGCGACGGTGATCCCCATGAATTCCGCGATATTCAGAGAGGAATTGTCGAAAAGGTGGACCGAACCGTCCTTTTTAACGGTATACTGATTGACGGGATACTCGGTTTTTGAAAACAGGACCCTGACAAGGGCGTAGGACGGCTGAGCGGTCGGAATCACGAAGGTGCCGATGGGATATCCGTGATACGGCGCGCACAGCTCGAAGACCTCGATCTCCTGCTTTTTCAGGATGTCGAGCAGATGAGCGAGCGTCGACGGGTCATGCTGGGCGCGGGGAATGAGGAACGCCTTCACGCGGTCGTTCTCGCCGCGCTTTGTCTGGGACAGCGCCTTGAACGCCGTATTGCGCAGCGCGTCCTCCCGGTTTTTCGCAAGGCAGGAAAGCGCGGCGACGGCTGTCACCTTCATCTGATACACGATATCGGAAAGATGCCACCATCCGCCTTCCCACGGTTCGGGACACTCCATCGACGGGATCACATGGGCAAGCCCATGCTCTTTCAGCGTTTCAAAGGGCATATACACCGGCGTGGCGATCGAAGCGTCCGCAGATTCCGCGAGGATCCCGGCGATATTGCGGAATTTCACCACGTCCTGCGGCGCGAACATCAGCCAGTCGGGATAAAACTCGTCCCCGGTCACAACGCCCTTCACGCCCGCGCGGGTCAGCTCGCACGCCAGATAGCCGCCGTACAGCTCCATTTCATGCACCAGCATCGGGGAGACCTCCGGGTTCATCGGGTTCACGTAAGGGCAGATCGTCAGCCGGTCCATATCCGGGCACTGATGGTGCTGATCGAGGAAGATCTGCGGCATCCAGTCGTTGATCAGCTTCTGGATATAGTTCGACTCGATGAGCTGATTGTGTATCCCGTCGCGGTTGTTGCTGTGACCCGCGTATTTGTGGCGCAGATGAGGCGAACAGCATCCCTCCGACGGCGTGTTGAGCTTTGCATAGTACCAGTCGTAGAAGTCGATCTCGCCGTCCGGGTTGCCGCAGGGGATGAGAACGAGGATCGTTTCCCTTCTGATCCGCTCCATTTCGGCGCTTTCCGCCGAGACAAGCTCATACGCCAGCGTCGGCACGCACTGCGTCCCGCCGACCTCGTTGGAATGCAGTCCCATCATCTGAAGACAGACCGCTTTTCCCTGCGCGGCGAGCCGCTCGATCTCATCGGGTGATAATCCGCGGGGATCCGCCAGTTTTCTGCCGATCTGCCGGTACTCGCCGAGCTTCGCCATGTTTTCTTCGGATGAGATGATCACGGAGATGAATTCGCTGCCCTCGGTGGAAAGCCCCATGGAATCGACGCGGATGCGCCCGGATTCCGATTCCAGCTTCCGTAAATAGGCGACGATCTGATTCCAGTGCAGCATGGTACGGTCCGAACCGGGTTCCGTACCGAAAAAGGCGGCGGGAGATGTGAACCTGCTCATAATACCCTCCATTGATTCGTCCTGATGCGGATATTCCGAAAACCGCAGCCCGGCTTTTCCGGGCGGCGTTCACGGTGTTCCTCCGGCGGAATGTTCCGTGTGAAATGCTTACGTTCAGCGGGTGTTTTTCGTTATCTGCGGAAGACCGGCGCTTCGGTGACGTTCAGCCCGAACCGGGTCCGGTATTCCTCTGCCAGCGCAAGCCCGCGCTCGGACGCGACCGCATCGGGCTGATGCGCGTCGCAGCCGTAAATGGCAGTGTTCCCCACCTCGGCGGCCAGCTTCCAGAAGCGTGCGTTCGGGTAGGCGCGTCCGTCGGTCAGACCGAGGAAGTTCAGCTCCATCGGGATGTCAAGCTCCTTCGCGCGCTCGCAGAAGGGGCGCATATGCTTCTCGTAGATCTCGTCCGGTCCGTCGTAGCGGATGAGATCGGGATGGGCAACGTAGGTGAAATGTCCGGTCCCGATCGCTTCCGTGACCTGCTTTGCGTACTTTTCAAGCCGCGCCTCGTCCTTCGTCAGCGCGCCGGAATAGATGCGGGTGTCGAATTCGCTGTCCATGAAGTGCTGACCGAGGATCATGTATTCAAGCGGATAATCCGCGAAAAAATCGAGCAGATCGCCGAACACGGCGGGATAATACTCCGCTTCGACGCCGATGTGCAGCTCGATGTCGTCCCGGTACTCGCGTTTCAGGTCGGATAGGACCTTCACGTAGTTATCGAATTCCTCCGGAAACATCCGGTAGTTGGAGTAGTAACCGGCGGGAAAGAGCTGCGGCGTGTGGTCGGAGAAGCCGAGGACCTTCAGACCGCGCGAGATCGCGGTCTCGATATAGTCCCGCTCCGTGCCGGAAGCGTGGCGGCAGCGGGCGGTGTGGGTGTGATAATTGGCAAGCATGGATTTCCTCTTTTCGCTTTCGGTCAGACGTCAAGAACGTCCTCATAGTCGATTTTTCCGCAGTTTGTGATGCGCACGCCGCTCTCTCCGTTCGCGGGACGCTTCGGAAGCGTCTCGTCCGCATGGAAGCGGTTGCCGCGGAACGTCAGCTCGCGCGTCAGGGTCGCGTTCATGATGCGCTTCGCGCTCTGCGTGAAGGTGTTGTTTTCGATGGCGATCCTTCCGTGGAAGAAATCGCGCGGCGCTTCGCAGCGCAGCTTGGGTGAAATGCTGACTGCGTTTCCTCCGGCGTAGGCGCTGTTCGCAAAATCACAGTCCCGTACAGTCACATCCGTGACCGCGCCCGACTCGTACCAGTCCTTCATTTCGCCGCCGAGCTGGATGCCGCAGTTCATGTTGTAGAATTTACACCGCTCGACGAGGACCTTTCCGGCGGAGCTGATGAGGAAGCCGCGCGGACGGTTGAAGCCCGATTCGCAGTCGGAGATCACGACGTCCGGCGCGGTGGACAGGTTTTCGGCGACCCAGTGCGCGCCCGGCTCGCCGACCGGTCGATCGAGCGTCAGCTCGATGCAGTCGGGAGAGGTCAGCACGGCGCGGAGAACGTTCGCCCGGACCTTTTCTTCCATCGTCTCGCTGTCGATGACGCTCACAAGGTCGCCCGGACGATAGAGCTGGATGCCCTTCTGCTGATGATGCCCGAAGCCGAGCAGAAGCGTGCCGTCCGACCGGAGTTCCTTCACGAGCGAATAGATGCCGTGAATGTTGCAGGCGTCGTCCATCATGCGGACGAATTTGCAGTTTTTCATATGGATAAAGCCGCGGCAGTTGACGAAATGCGTCGCGTCGGCGTTGACCGACAGCAGCCGCCCGGAGCCTTCGCGCACCTCGGCGCGCACGCCGTCCAGCGTGATGTTCCCGGAGAGCTGTGCGATCACGCCCATCGCGGTCGTGTGATAGAGCGTCACGCTTTCGATCGTCACGTTTTTCGACCCGGTCACGAAAATACCGGGATATTCGCGGGTCGAATGGGTCATGACGACGTAGTTTCCGACCGTGTGGACGAAGCCGATGTTCCCGTGCATGGCGATGACGTTCGGTTCGAGTTCTTCGAGCGTGACGTCGCGGAACATCCCGCCGAGGAAGCCGTGGTCGCAGGGCTCGCCGCAATAGGGGAAATACGCCGGCTTGAACGCCGACGGCGCGCGGGTGTCGCGGTCAAATTCGAGCGTCAGCGCGCGCTCAACGATATCCTCCCAGCCGTCTTCTTCATGATAGAAGCAGAAGCGCCCGCGTTCGACGCGGCAGAAGAACTGTTCACCGTCGAAGCGGAGGACGGTCTTTTCAGAATCGGCTTCGATGATCTCCGCCTGCGCGTAGACGGGACAGGGGTAGTCGACGCTGAAATTTTCCAGCGTGACGCCTTCGCTTCCGTCCACGGCAAAGGGCAGGATGTCGCCGTGGAACATCAGCTCCGCGCCGCCGCCGTCGACCGTGACGTTCCGCTTTCCGATCAGCGGGAACGCGATCGGCTTTTTGCCCGAATCGTTGTTGGAAATATAATACGAGCGGATCAGCGCGCCTTCTGGGTACAGGTCGTACCGTCCTCCGTCAAGGCAGAGCGTGTCGCCGTCGTGAAGCGCCTCCACCGCCGCCGCAATGGCGGGCGTACCGTTTTTCCCGTCGGTCCGGCAGATATAGTCGCATGCATGGATCATCATGAAGATCACCTTCCGTTTCAGTTAAACTGTTACAGGTATTATACAACAGCGCGGCGCGGCTGTCAAGGGGGATCGAACCGTTTGCGGCAGGAGAACCGCCAGAGAACCGGCAAAAATCAAACGCCGGAACGCCCGCTCCGACAGGAGAACTACGCTTCGCGCCTGACAGACTGCGGAAACCGTCATAAAACAAAGACCGCTTTTGTCAGTCGACAAAAGCGGTCTTTGTTGGTGGGAGCGGGTGGATTCGGACCACCGAAGCTATCAAGCAGCAGATTTACAGTCTGTCCCCTTTGGCCACTCGGGAACGCTCCCGGATATGGAGCTGGTGAACGGAGTCGAACCATCAACCTGCTGATTACAAATCAGCTGCTCTGCCATTGAGCCACACCAGCATTTGCATCTATCCGTTCCTCGCTCGGAACATATGATATTATACCACTTTTCCCGTCGATTGTCAAGGGGTTTTTCAAAATATTTTGAAGAATTATTCTCCCGGTCAATACAGACCGTTCCCTGACTCTTTCATCGTCGTCCCGGCGGAAATTCAATTATAAATTGAATCGGAAATCCATCAGATCCAAGAAAAACTGTTTGAAATTCAAGTGTTGTTGGTGTATAATGGAGTTATCAGGTCAATCTCAGGAAAATGGAGGGGAAAAATATGATTCTCTGTATTCAGAATGCATCCGTCCTCACGCCCGGCGCGGACGGCTTTGAAAAGCGGACCGTCACCGTCGCGGACGACCGCATCGTCGAAAACGGTCCTGCGCCGGACCGCGTGATCGACGCGGCGGGACTTTATCTCATCCCGGGTCTGATCGACATCCACAACCACGGCTCGTTTGGCACATTCTACCCCGATCCCGAAGCGGATTATTCCGAAAACCGCCGCCGTCTCGCTTCCCGCGGCGTCACGGCGGTCCTTCCCACCGCGAGCGCGACGCCGATGGAACGCCTTCTCGCGTCCATTCACAACATGACGCGGCAGATCGGACGGATGAAGGGCGGCGCGGCCATGCCGGGTCTTCATCTGGAGGGACCGTTCATCTCCCCGAACCGGACCGGCGCGATGGTTTACCCGGATATTCCCTGCACCGTCGAAAATTTCGACCGTCTCTATGACGCGGCAGGCGGACTACTGCGCGTTATGACCCTCGCGCCCGACCGGGAAAACGCGCCCGAGGTGGCGGCTCACGGCGCGGCGAAGGGCGTTCGGATGTCCGCCGGTCACACGGCGGCGAGCTATGCCCAGACAGAAGCGGCGATCGACGCGGGCGTTACCGGCGCAACGCATACCTTCAACGCCATGCTCGGCTTCGAGCATCGGGAACCCGGCGCGCTCGGCGCGGTCCTGACCGACGACCGCGTGTCCTGCGAGCTGATCGCGGACTTCGTTCACTCGCATCCCGCTTCGGTGAAGATGGCTTACCGGATGAAGGGCGCGGAAAAGCTCATCCTCGTCAGCGACAACGGCGTGCTGACCGGTATGCCGGTGGGCGAATATGACATCAAAGGCTACGGAAAACGGGTCATTCACCCCGACCGGATCACAACGGTCGACGGCAGGCTCTCGTGCAGCCGTCTCACGCTCGACGAAGACGCGCGGCACCTTCTGTCACTCGGCGTACCGCTTCATGAGGTATGCCGCATGACGTCGTATAATCCCGCGCACGCCGCCGGACTTGACCGGGATTACGGCTCGGTCGAGCCGGGACGCTTTGCCGACCTTATCCTGTGCGGTGAAGAGCTGACGATCCGCCGAATTTTCGTCGGCGGCGAAGAAATCGAACCGGAGGAATATCATGAACGTTGACAATCTGGGTGAAAACATCCGGTTTTACCGGAAAAAGCAGGGATTTACACAGGCGACGCTCGCCGAAAGGCTCGGCGTGAGCTTTCAATCGGTGTCGAGCTGGGAGACGGGCACGGCTTTACCTGACATGACCAATTTCTGCCAGCTCTGCGCCCTTCTGCATATCGGCGCGGACGAGCTGCTCGCTCCGCTGGAACCGGAGGAAAAGTGCGTGATCGGCATCGACGGCGGCGGAACGAAGACCGCGTTCGTCCTCTGTTCCGCGTCGGGTCGGATCCTGCGCTCCTGCCGTCTCTCCGGAAGCAATCCGTCGACCGTCGGACTGGAACGCACTCTGGAGGTGCTGCGCGAGGGTCTTGAGACCTGTCTGACCGCCGACGTCAGCGTCAGCGGCATTTTCGCGGGAATGGCTGGCGCGAATCAGTCCGAGATCACCGCGTATGTTCACGACCGCTTCCCGAAAATCCCGTTTTCGATCGACTCCGACGCGGTGAACGTGCTGGCGGCGGGCGACGCGAACCTCGGAATGCTCTGCGGGACCGGCTCGATCGTGCTGGCGCGCGAGGGGAACGTGAACCATTTCCTCGGCGGCTGGGGCTATCGCTGGGGCGACCCGTGCAGCGCCTACAATCTCGGCAGAGAAGCCATCCGCGCGAGCATTTTCATGGAGGAACACGCCGGTCCCGACACGCATATCCGCGCGTTCTTATGCGAAAAAGCCGGTATCGCATCGGGCGAATCGGTGAAAAAACACAACTTTTATGACGGCGACTGGGTCTCCTATGTCGCCTCCCTGTCCACCACGGTGTTTGCCGCGGCGTCGATCGGCGACGAAACGGCGATGGCGATCCTGGACTCGGAGGTCAGGACGATGATCGGACACGTGAACACCGCAAGACGGCTCTACGACTGCGGCAGCCGCGTCGCCGCTGCCGGCGGCGTGATCGAACACAACGTCTCGATCCTGATGCCGCTGATGGAAAAATACGCGCTGCCCGGCACGGAATTCGTCCTGCTCTCGCTGCCGCCGGTCTACGGCGCGTGCGTGGAAGCCTGCCGCCGCTTCGATATCAAGACCGCGCCGACCTTCGGCGAACGCTTTACCGCCGACCTGCGAAACGGGAACCACATATGATCTTCTGACGCGGAAGGACCCGAACGGCAGACATTCCGCCGTTCGGGTCCCCGTTTTA
The DNA here is from genome assembly GCA_045600005.1 of Eubacteriales bacterium. Lineage (GTDB taxonomy): Bacteria > Bacillota > Clostridia > Oscillospirales > CAG-272 > Flemingiibacterium. Next base: position 14,251 of record JAZRXB010000153.1, read on the forward strand.
TGCTGACCGCAGTCCGGTCAGCCTTTTTGATCTGTGCAGGCTTCGCAGGATGTTTTTTCGACAGTACGGGCAGGTCAGATGACCTTTCCGTACAGGCTCCTTATGACGTTTTCCGCACTGTCCGCACGGCAGGTTCAGTCGTTTTTTCGCCGGACACGCGGGTCAGGTCAGGCTTTTTCCTGCGCGTCCCACCAGAACGCCGCCCACAGAAGCTCGCTTTCCGAGCGGTTGATCACCGTGTGCAGTGCGTTCGACGGGATGCGCACCACGTCGCCCGGTCCGACCGGGATCGCTTCCCCGTCGACCTCGACAAAGCCGCTGCCGCGGAAGAAGAAGTAGACCTCCTCCTTCGCGTGACGGTGACGCTCCATCCCGCCCGCTCCGGCGAGGTACCCCCATGCGTGGGAGAACGGCGCGTCCATGCCTTCCGGCAGCACGGCGGAGGCGAGGATCGTGTTCCGATGCGCCGCCTTCGCGGTCTGCGGGTCAAAATGAGATTTCAGTTCCATGAGGATGGTCATCCTTTCATCCGAATTCCGTCAGACGGATTTTCTCCGCTGTCTTACCGCAAAAAGACCGTTCCGACCGTCCACGGCGCGAGAGACGGCAGCGTGACGAGCAGATCGTCCCCGTCCCACGAGACCGGCAGATGCGCTTCGATGCGGTGCTGACCCATGAAGCGGACGGTCTGCCGCTCCTTTCCGCCGAACGGACGGCGGATGCGCAGACTTAACGTCCCGCTCTCGCCGATGGTACGGTTCAGGACCGACACCGACGTGACGTTTCCGTCCTTATCCTCACGCGGCATCAGATGCGCCTGAACGCCGGTTTCGAGGAGCGCGGGGAGCGCGTTGTCCGAAATATAGTCCGCCGCACGGAGCAGCTGATCGCGCTTGGCAAACGAGATCACGTTGTTCCACGGCAGATGACCGAACACCGCCCAGCGTGCGCCCGCCGACGTTTTCACGATCGCATTGCAGACGCCGAACGGATGCTCTTTGTCCTCCGGGAAGACCGGCACGGCGTTCTTCGCTTCGGTCGTATACCGGCTGAGGATCTCGGTCCCGCCGGTAAGATCGCGCAGCACATGACCCGATTTGATGTAGAAGCTCTGCGACCAGCCGTGATTTGTGAGCGCTTTCGTATGCGCGTTGACCGGATGATCTGCATTATACTCCTCGGAGAGCTGTTCGGTCGCGACCGGCAGCGCTTCGGCGGAGAAGCGGTCCTTATACCCTCTCGCGGCGAGCGCTTCGAGCGCGTAACCGCTCGTCAGCACCGGCATCGTGAGCAGACGCTCGATCTCGGCGTCGGTCAGACCCTTCACATAGGCTTCGTGCAGGAGATAGACCGGACGCTTCGTCTGCTGGAAGGTCAGCGGGATCGCCGTGCCGCGCAGCGCGTTCCCCGCCTCGCTGATCGGCTCCGTGATCCATGCGAGGTCAGGTTCATTGACGCCGATCTTACGCTTCCGGATCTCGCGTCCGATGGCGAGCGTCAGACCGCCCGCGACCGTTCCCCGGCTGGCTTCGGAGAGCTTTGACCAGTACGGACGGTGCGCGGCGAACTCACCGAGCATTTCGCCGTGCCAGTCCATGTCCTCGTAGTCGCTCATCAGCATCGCGTAGCTCATCGCCGTCGCGCCGGAGGCGAGATAGAGCGACGTTTCCATACAGGTCCCGGCGATGGTCTTGCCGAAGCGCACGTCGGGCAGATTTTCGATCTCGGGACGGATCTCGGTCACGTAATCGGGAAGAAGCGACTCCTGCCATGTGAGCAGATCGTTCTTCGTCAGCATATCGTTCGGATTGTGATCCCTGTACGCGCCGCCGCCGGGACGGGAACCGGGCGCTTTCCCGGTCGCCTCGCGCATCGCGTCATAGATGTGAGAGACGCCAAGACCGGTCAGCCCGCCGTTCGAGCCGTTCTGGAGACCGGCGCGGGTCTCGGGCGAGACCTCGTGAATGGCGGAATAGACGTCGTAGGTGAAATCATGCAGACCGTCGCGAAGGAAACCGACGAACTGCTCGCGCACCTTTACGTCTCCGCGGTTGATCTCATGCACCAGCTCCTCGCGCGAAAAGGACGCGCCGATCCGCTCGTTGAAGCGGCGTATGCAGTTGTCGCATACGCACCCGGCGCCCTGAGCGGGAGCGTGATTTCTCGCGCGCAGGTCGTCGTCGATCCAGACGGTATAGGGACGGATGGCGCTCGCGTAAGCCCTGACTTCCTCGCGCACGTATTCGCGCATATAGCTGTCGTTCCAGCAGAAAACATAGCGCGCGACAGTTCCGTCCGTTCCGACATAATTCTGTACCGGCGACCCGTCGTACACCAGTCCCGAACAGTCGCACGAGCTCATATACTGCCCGTGACCGACGGTGTTGGAGATCTGGAGCGATACGCGCAGTCCCGCTTCGCGCAGAAGCGCGGCGACCTTTCCGAGCTTTTCCGCGGTCTCGCGGTGGACGTCAAGCGGCGGGAAGCCGTATTTCGTGGCGAGCCACACCTCGTCGCAGGAGCCGGGATGCTCCTTCACGATGCGGATGAATTCTCTGATGAACTGTTCGTCGAGCTGGGTCTCTGACCCGAGTCGCTGTGTCAGCATGATGAAATCCCTTTCTTACATTCTGTTTGAGTTGAGAAGCGGAAGACCTGCCGTCTTTGCCGATTGTCATAATAGCGCAGGATCTCCGGAAAAGCAGACGGGCGCAGGGCGAAGCATTTTCGACCGGCTTAACACGGCCGGGCAGACACGCTTAATAGGTATCTCTGTGGAAAGCGTAGCCGAGAAGACTTCCCATCAGCGCAAGTCCGCCGTATTCAAAAATATAGTGCAGATCGTCCGGCGAATAGTTCAGCACGAGCGTCGGCGCGAAGATCAGCGCCACCACGACGCAGTAATACCACACCCAGCCGTGGATCTTGCCGAAAATGATGCCGCTTCCCAGACAGCACGCCGGGGTGACGATCATCAGCGCGGCGTCGTAGAACCGCGTTCCGCGCAGTGCGGGCGGAACGAAATAAAATAACAGGATCATGGCAGCCAGAAAGGGCAGCCACTTTTTGAACGGTACTTTTTCCATTTTATCTTTTCTTCAAAATGATTCAGAACGTATTTTCCGCCGGTCAGGAGCCGAAGCGGACGTTTCCGTTTTCGTCCAGTTCGACCACGGCGAGCGATTCGACGCGGATGCCCATCTCACGAAGCAGCTTTCCGCCTTCCTGAAAGCCCTTTTCGACGCAGATGCCAGCGCCGACGAGCGTCGCTCCCGACTGGTCGATGATGTCCTTGAGCCCCAGTATCGCCTTGCCCTTGGCGAGAAAATCGTCGATGATGAGGATGCGGTCCCCCGGCGTGAGGAACCGGCGCGCGACGCGGATGATATAATCCTTCCCCTTCGTGTAGGAGCGGACTGTCGACGTGTAGATATCGCCGTCCAGATTCTTCGACTCCGCTTTCTTGGCGAATACGACCGGCACGCCGAAATACTGCGCCGCGATGCAGGCGATGCCGATGCCGGACGCTTCGATCGTCAGGATCTTCGTGATGTTCTCGCCGCCGAACAGACGGTAGAACTCCTTTCCCAGCTCGCTGATGAGCGCGATGTCCATCTGATGATTGAGAAAGCTGTCGACCTTGACGATGCCGCCTTCCTTGATCGTGCCGTCCTTCAGGATACGTTCTTCCAGTAATTTCATGTCTGTTTCACGCCGTATGGCGTCCTTTCCGAAAATTTACGGGATCGTTTGACAGCCGTCACCTCTGCGGCGGCTGCGCATAGAATGGAATAAAAGAGGTTATCGGAGGTGATCGCGTGCGCATGGTCGGAACGCGGCGGCTTTCGCCGTTCACGCTCGTTCTGTTTTTCCTGACCGTTCTGCTGTTTATCGGGATGTGTGTTCTGACCGTCCTTGAGGTGCGGATGCGTCCGCTGATCATGGCGGGCGCCGAAGGGCTTGCAAGGACCTTCGCCGCCGACGCGCTGACACGCGCGGTGGACGCTTCTCTTCCCGGCTCGGCGGAAGGCTTCGTCACGGTGCTTTCCGACGAAAACGGCGTGCGGTCGGTCGAATGCGATATGCTCGCGGCGGCGAAGGTCCGGACGGCGGCGGCGAAGGCGGCGCGCGAAGCGCTCTCCGACGCGGACGCGATGACCTTCGAGGTCCCGCTCGGCAGTCTGACCGGCAGTCATTTTCTGACCGGACGGGGCGCGATGATCCCCATCCGCCTGATCCCGGTCAGCGACGTGAGCGCCGATCTGCGCACCGAATTCATCGAATCGGGCATCAATCAGACGCTTCACCGGCTCCTTCTGAAGATCGACGTCACCGTGCGGATGCTCGTGCGCTCGGACAGCGTGACCATCCGTCTGACGAACAGTCTCTGTCTCGCCGAAACGGTCATCGTCGGCGACGTGCCGGAAGCCTACACCGCCATCAACCGCTTCGAGGTCGACGAGGGAGAGGAAAACGATCTGAACGACTACGGCGCACAGCTTCCCGGCTGATCGCGCCGCTCCCCGGCTTCCCGATCAGCCCTTTTTCCCGGACGTGAGGTAATACGCGACCTCGCGGTTCGTGACGTAATGGATGTCGGCTTTCCCGGCGATCCGCTCGCAGAAGCGCTCGAAATCGTCCCAGTTTCCGAACTTGTCCAGTTCAAAGCTGTGACCCCAGAGGTAGAACAGCGCGTCGGGGCCGTCCGGGTCGAGCGCGAGGAATTCGCCGGTCAGACGGTCCAGCTCCTCATACTGCTTCGGATGGAACTGGCAGGTCGGATACCATGCCATCAGGCGCTCCGGCATGGCGAACGTGAAGTGCGAGCCGACCGCGCGGGCGTAGAAGATCTTCGTGTCCGACGTGATGACGTCGATGGTCTCGTCACTAAAATAGGGACCGCCCGGATACGCCATGCCGACGATCGGGTATCCGCAGAGCGCTTCGAGTGCCTTCGCGTCGTCTCCGACCTGATGAGAGACCTCCTCGCGGGTGCATTTGAGCAGATTCGGGTGCGTGACGGTGTGCGCGGCGATCTCGTGACCGACGTAAAGCACACGGACCTCCTCCGGCTCGATCTCGTCGTGGCAGACGCGGATCCCCTCGTGAACGATCTCATGCTTTGTCGAAAAGAGACCCGAATTGAGGTTGAACGTGCTTTTCAGCTGATAGGTATTGAGGAGCTTCACAAAGCGGCGGTCCTGCACCGTTCCGTCGTCGAAGCTGAGCGTAAAGAATTTCATGGAAACCTCCGGTTTCTGATGATATTGTTCCTATTATACACCATAATACGACGGAAATCAATCTTTCCGGCAAAATTCCCGGCATGAAATTACGGTAAATTGTAAAAAATCCCGTCAGGCTCTTGCGAATCGGGACAAATTGTGGTAAAATAAAAGAAATCCGGACCGTTTCGGACCCTTTATTGTACGGTCGGTCACAAATCTTCAGAAAAGGCTTTCGCTCTGCGAAAGAACGGTAAAGACTTATGGACGAAAACAGACCCGTCGCTTTCCGTACAGCGCTCAACGGCTTCAATAAGCAGGACGTCAATAATTATATCGAAGGCATGAACAGAGAATTCGCCGGTCGGATCAGCGCGCTCCAGAAGCGGATCACAGAGCTGACCAACGAGCTGGAAGAACAGGCGGCGAAAAACGCCCCCGCCAAGGCTGCCGCCCAGTCCGAAGCGGTGATCGCCGCGCTGAACGAAAAGCTCGACGCCGCCGGTGCGGAAAACGCTTCCCTGAGGGAAAAGCTCGCCGGATCGGAAGCGATGGCGGTCGAGCTGAGAACGAAGCTCGAAAATCTTTCCGGCGCGGCGGACAAGCTCGATCGGTACGACCGGATGTCCGCCAAGATGGGCGATCTGATGATCTCCGCCGCCTCTGACGCGGACCGCATCCGTTCCGACGCCCAGAACGCCGCTGAGGAGACCCGCCGTCTGGCAGAGGAACGCGAACGCGCCCTTCGCGCCAAGGAAGCGGACATGGCGCTCGAGCTGAACGAGCGTTATGCAAGCGCCGTCGAAGCGCTGAACGATAAGCTCGATGAGCTGACAGTGCGTCATTTCGGCGAAATGACGGCGATGCTCCGCGAGACTGCCGCCGCCATGGAGCACATGATCGACGAACAGCGCGCGCTGATCGACGAAAAGATCAAGGCCGCCGCCGAAGAGCTGCCTGAGCTCAGGCACTTCGTGCGGAATCCCGAACAGTCGTGAGCGTTTCTCCGACCGAAGGACTCGGCGCGCGCATCCGCGAAGCCCGTCTGAAAAAGGGGCTGACCCAGAGCGAGCTTGCGGGCGATGACGTGACGCGGAATATGCTCAGCCGCATTGAAAACGGCGCGGCGCTTCCCAGTCTGCCGACCCTCTGTGCGATCGCCGGACGGCTCGGCGTTCCGCCGGGAGAGCTGCTTGGCGAGGCGGAGGATTACCGGACGCTGCGTCTGACGGGCGAATTCGAAGCGCTGGCTTCCGAAAGCCGCTTCGACGAGATCCTGTCCCGGCGCGAAGAAGCGGGCGAAAAGCCGTCGGCGTATCTGTCCCGTCTGCTGTATGAAGCCTGCGTCGGCGCGGCGGAGAAACGCTTTCGTGAAGGAAAGCTCGCCGAAGCGTCAGAGCTTCTGAAAACCGCGTTGGAATACGACGCGGGCTCGTCCCCTGCCGCCGACCGCGCGTTTCTGCTCGAACGTCTGACCGCCACCTCGCCGACCGCCGCGTCTCCCGCACCGCCCGCGCCCGATCCGATGTTCCGCGAGATGATCTTCGGAAGAAATCAGCTTGCCGTATGGCTGTGGGCGCGTCAGCTCATGTCGGGCGCCGCTGGCAAAGCCTATTCGGTCCCGGATGAAAACGCCGCGTTCTATGAATCGCGTCTGCGCCCGCTGATCGAAAATCTTCCGTCCGGCGTCATCCGTTCGCATCTGGAAGCGCGGCTCGATATGGTCCACGCCGACTATCTCGGCGCGAAGGCAAAGCTGCTCCCGCTGACGGCGGACGAAAACGGTCTGCCGCCGACCGTGCTGTACGAGCTGTATCAGGATCTGGAGCTCTGCTGCAAATGCTGCGGAGACTTTGAAAACGCCTACAAATACGCCGGCGTCAAGCTCGACATCCTCAAAGAGCTTCAGAGCCGGTCATAATATCGTTTATTGAGCTTATCGGGTCTTCAATGTCGTGATACGATATTGAAGACCCGTCAGGAGTATGACACCTATGAAGACTTTCCGCATCGGCGAGGGCTACGACGTCCACCGCCTTGTCGAAAACCGCCGTCTGATCCTCGGCGGCGTGGACATTCCCTATGAAAAAGGGCTGCTCGGTCATTCCGACGCGGACGTTCTGGTCCACGCCGTGATGGACGCACTGCTCGGAGCCGCCGCGCTCGGCGACATCGGCAGACTTTTCCCCGACACCGACCCGCGCTATGAGGGCGCGGACAGTCTCCTGCTCGCCCGCGAGACCGCGCGTGCGCTGAGAGACGCCGGATATGAGATCGGCAACGTCGACGCGACGGTCATCGCGCAGCGTCCGAAGCTCGCGCCGTATATCGACACGATGCGGCAGAACATCGCCGACGCGCTCGGCGTCGAAAAGAACGCGGTCAGCGTCAAGGCGACCACCGAGGAAAAGCTCGGCTTCACCGGTTCCGGCGAAGGAATGGCAGCCAGAGCCGCCGCGCTGATCTACCGCGTCTGAAATCAGGGATACTCCCGTCTATACGGGATGTTCCATCCCGTGTTAAGCGCCGGTTTCGGGGGATCATCCGTCATCGTCCTTTTCCTTTTTTCATCCTTCCCCGTTCCCCGGCGCGGATCCTGTTACCATCATATGCAGAAGCGTCCGATCGGTTCCGGCGCGGTCCGCAAGCATCCCGCCTGACGGCGGAAAATAAGAGCCGGTTCTGCATTTTTCCTGCCAAAGCGCCGGAAAATGCCGCAAATCCGATAGAAAGTGGTCTTAAAACATGATTCAAATTTCCCCTTCCGTTCTCGCCAGCGATTTTTCAAAGCTCGGCGAGGAGGTCGCCCGCGCGGAAGCAGGCGGCGCCGATCTTCTCCATCTGGACGTCATGGACGGCGTGTTCGTGCCGAACATCAGCTTCGGTCCGGGCGTCATCGCGTCCATCCGCAAGAAAACGAAGCTCCCGTTCGACGTCCATCTGATGATCACCAACCCCATCCGCTACATCGACGATTTCGTCAAAGCGGGGGCGGATATCATCACGATCCACTATGAAAGCTGCGACAATCACAAGGAGGTCCTGACCGCCATCCGCAAAGCGGGCGTGCGCGCGTCGATCTCGATCAAGCCCGCGACGCCGGCGTTCGTGCTGGAGCCGCTGCTCGATTATGTGGACATGGTGCTGGTCATGACGGTCGAGCCGGGCTTCGGCGGACAGTCGTTCATCGCCGACACGATGGAAAGCGTTCGCGCGGTGCGCGGCATGATCACGCGCCGGAAGCTGAACATCGACGTGGAGGTGGACGGCGGCATCACGCCTGCAACGCTTCCGGTCGCTTATCAGGCGGGTGCGAATGTGTTCGTCGCCGGTTCCGCTGTGTTCAAGGCGCCCGACGCGGCGAAAGCCATCGCGGACCTGAAAAGCGCCGCGGGAGAGCGCTGAGCTTTCCTGCCGCATCACATATATAATTAAGGAAGGAAACTGCGTTATGGAATACCGCTTTACCTCAATTGACGACTGGTACGGCTGCGAACGGGTCAATTTCACCCTGAACGGACGCGAAAGTCTCGTCGTCCGCCCGAAAGATCCCCTGCCCGGCAATCCGACCGTCTGGAGAGCCGAATTTTTCAGCGCGTTCGATACGGTGGACCGCGCGCTGCTTGCAAAGGGCTGGCATCTGTGCTATCACAAGGTCAGCAATATGTACGGCTGCCCTGAATCCATCGTCATGATGAAGGAATTTTACGATTTCATCACGACCGCGTTCGGACTTTCGAAGAAGCCGATCCTGTTCGGTTTCAGCCGCGGCGGACTGTATTCGGTCAACTTCGCAGCCGCGCACCCGGACTGCGTGGGTGGACTTTACCTCGACGCGCCGGTCATGGACATCCGCTCGTGGCCCTGCCGCATGGAAAATTCGAGCGAAAAGCTCGGCTGTATGCGCTGGTACGGGCTGAACGAAAAAACGCTCGCCGAATTTAAGGAAAATCCGCTCGACAAGGCGGAAACGATCGTAAACGAAAAGATCCCGGTCATCATCGTCGCGGGCGGCGCGGATGAGTCGGTCCCCTACCACGATAACGGCGCGATCTTCGCGCACAGAATGCGCGAGCTTGGCGGAACGATCGAAACGATCGTCAAGCCGGAATGCGGACACCACCCTCATTCGCTCGACGACCCGTCGCCGGTCGTCGCCTTTCTCGAAAAATACCGCCTGTGACGTTCTCCCTCAGTTTCTTCGGAAACATTCCCCGCGCCGTTTCTCCCCGGCACGGGGACATTTCGTTTTTCGATATCATAATACGAGCATAAAATTTCTCAGGATTCTGTAAGATTCCGCGTTTTTCCGGGTCTCTGTCAGTGAAGACGTCTTTCAGGCAGCCTTAACCGGCAGCCTCATCAAAGGAGATTTCCATGACCGACGAAACCATCATCGACCTTTTCTGGAACCGGGACGAAGCGGCGCTTTCCGCTGTCGGCGAACGGTACGGGCGCTATCTGCAAACGGTCGCCGAACGCATTCTGGCAAACGGCGCGGACGCGGAGGAATGCGTCAGCGACGCTTACCTCCGCGCGTGGAACGCGATCCCGCCCGCCCGTCCGACTGTTCTGAAAGCCTTTCTTGCCAAAATCACACGCAATCTCGCGCTGAACCGTCTGCGCGACAGCCATGCGGAGAAGCGCGGCGAATTTGCGGAAGTGCTTGACGAGCTTTCCGAATGCGTCGGTCCGGAGGACACAGAGCGGGCGCTCAACGAAAAGGAGCTGACCTTGTGTGTGAACCGTTTCCTTCACACGCTGCCCGAGCGCGACTGCGGCATTTTTCTGCGGCGCTGTTTCTACGCGGAACCGGTGAAGGAGATCGCCAGACGCTATCGGATCACGGCGGACAGCGTCAGCGTGATCCTGAACCGCACGCGCAAAAAACTGAAAGAGGTTCTGAGAGCGGAGGGATACATTTCATGAATGCTCGTAATATGATATTATTATACGATATTACCGTCGATTGTCCGCTGTCGGACAGCCATAAGCGCGGCAATGCTCCGTCTCATCCGTCAAGCATCGCCATAGGAGGGTCCTGCCATGCCGAATGAAAACAGAAAGAACGACCTTTCCCGCGCAGAGAAGCTGTTTTCCGCATTCGGCGAGGTCGATGAGCAGCTGCTTGCAAAAAGCGAAACGCCGCCTGAGCGCACGTCCCGCCTCCCGTCCGTCCTGACGGCGGCAGCCTGCCTGTGCATTGTCGCAGCGACAGTCCTGATCGTTCCCCGGCTGATTCCAATAAACGAGCTTCCGGACGACACGCCCGCAGGAGATACCTCGATAAACGAAGATTTGGCGTGCTGGGCGGATATCGTCCGTACCGGCGGATACGAATACATGAATGTCGAGATTCTCGGCGCTCCCTCCGTTTTCAACTGGCGGTCTGCTCTGGATTCAGGTATGCCGGACGGAATCTCCCTGCCGCTCGGCAGAAAGATCGGCGAGGTCGGGGTCGACCTGAAAACCGACGGCAGGAGCTATACAGCCGATCAGACCGGCGCGACCTTTCTGCCGGTCGGAAGCGGACTTTACGAATGGGAAGGCTATCACCCGTCCTTCCGGCTGATCGGCGTGAAGGACGGGATGGCGTTCGGCTACGAGCTTGCGCCGAGCGAGACCTCCGTTCCCGCGCCGCTTGACGAGATGTTCCCTGTCAGGCGGGTCACAGCGGTCGAGATCGTCGGCGGAAGCGCGGGAGAAGACCTTGAAAACGCCGAAGCGATGGGCGAGCTGAACGGAGCCGACGCGAAAGCGTTCGCCGAGCTGTTCGCGTCCGAGGCTTCGTTCACCGGGAAAGAACGTCCGATATCGTTATACGGAGAATCCTATCAGGTCGTGTTCCTTCTCGACGACGGAACGTCTACCTCAGCTCATATCTTGATATCAAATAACGAAGTTTCTGCCGGTTCATGGTGCGGACTGGAGATCGCGGCGACCGGGCGGCTTCAGAAAGCGGTCACGGATTCCCTTCTCTACCACGGCGGCGCGTGGGAAAACCGCGGGGGCGTCTATGCCGCGCCGGGTTTCGCCGCCGCGCCGGGCGTCTATCGCGGTTCGGACTATGCTTTCTTCCCGCTCCGCGTGATCGACGGAAAGCTCGTCATGGAGCGGCAGCCGGGCAGCGCGCTCACGCTGACGCTCGCCGAGGACTGCGCGGGCGATATCCGGATCGACGGGAAGGATATCTGGTACCGCACGACCGAAGGCGGCGCGGCGCACCTGACCTTCTGGTATCCGTTCGACGACGGATCGCTCAAAAACGCCCTCGAAAAAGGAAAAGACCTGTCAGATCACCTGACCGCGCCCGAACCGGTGAACTTCGGCACAGACGGCGAAATCGTCCGGATGCTTACACAGACCGGCTTTGTCTGGGTGGATTTCAGCAAAAACGGCGGGTTCGTCAGGATGCAGGTGCAGAACGGCGTGGTCTGGGCGCTCGACGGAAACGGCATTCTGATGAACAGCGCGAACAACACCCTGCTCACCGACGTGACCTGCTTCGCGCTCGACGATGAAGCGGTCCTGTTCGGCACGGACAAAGAACTGATCCGTATGAGCTTTGACGGTACGATCTTAATGAGAAAGAGCGGCGGCGTCAAAGCGGTCTCGTCGGGCGGGCTGTACCTCTGCTATATCACGTCGGACGGTTCGCTGCGCCGCTGCCGCGTTGACGGAAAGAACGACGTTCTGCTGTCCGACCGGAAAGCGAAAGCCGTTTTCTGCGGCGAGTCGGATTCGATATCGTTTATCGAGCCTGACGGGACCGTCTGGATATCGATATACGGATATGATTTCGTGAAGGTCGATGAGCTTGCCGGAGCGAAAGAGGTCACGGTCGTGACGGACAATCTGATCGCGGCGCGTTATGAAGAAGACGACTGCACACTGTACGTGTTCGAGCGCAGCGCGGACGGGTCTCCCATCCGCATCTATGAGCAATATTGAGTCTGATTTCTCCCTGCTCCGCTCTCTCATCCGCATCTGCGGGCGTCGTCGTGCGCCGCCGTTTTGAAACATTTGCGCAGAAGAAGCGAATATTTATGTAGCAATTCCGCGGCAAATCGTCTATAATAAAGGAGGAAGGGTCCCCTTCCTCCTTTCTCTTGCTGATCTTGATGAAAATCTCAATGAAAATAAAGGAGAACCAAAATGGAACAGAATCAGACGGTTCACAAATCCCCCGAATATCTGAAAAGCGCGGTCATGTACCAGCTTTTTCTCCGTCCGTTCACGCCGGAAGGCACGCTGAACGCCGCCGCAAAGCTCCTGCCGCACATCGCGAGTCTTGGCGTTGATATCGTTTATCTCTGCCCGCCCTTTTGCCACGATGAGGACGAGGACCGCGAGGGCTGGTCTCCCCGTCAGCACAAATCCGGCATGGAGAACGCGAAGAACCCCTACCGCATGAGCGATTATTACAACGTCGACCCCGAATACGGCACGAACGACGATCTCAAGGATTTCATCGCCAAAGCGCACGATCTGAATATGCGCGTCATCCTCGACCTCGTTTACTATCACTGCGGACCGAATGCGGTCTTCCTCGCGGATCACCCCGATTTCATCCACCGCAACGAGGACGGCACGCCGAAGGTCGGCGGCTGGAAGTTCCCGGAGTTAAACTATGAAAATCCCGAACTCTGCGAATATATGTGGCAGAACATGGAGCTGTTCGTCGGCGAATACGACTGCGACGGCTACCGCTGCGACGTCGGCGACGCGGTCCCGCTGTTCTTCTGGGAGGAAGGACGCCGCCGTATCGAAGCGATCAAGCCGGACGTCATCATGCTCAATGAAGGCACCAAGCAGGATTATTTAGTCAATGCGTTCGACATCAGCTACGATTTCAATTTCCGCAAGGTACTGGGCGACGCGATCATGAACGGAAACGCCGCCGCATCGGTCCGCGCCTACCGCGAAAAGTTCATCGCCGAGCATCTGCTTCCGACGAAGCCCAGCATCCTCTGCTACGACAATCACGACATCTCGAACGATTCCTACGACGTCCGCTGGGAGACAAATCCGGGGTACAAGGCGTGCGATCTGATGCTTTTCACGATCTTCACGATGGAGGGCGTTCCCTTCCTGTACAACGGAAACGAGGTCGCGGACGCGAACCGTCATTCGATCTGGGCGAGCCGCTCCCACGGACACAACAACACGATCGACTGGCAGAACGCGCTGACCGAGGAAGGACGTGAGCGTCTGGAATTCGTCCGCCGTCTGACGGCGATGCGTCACATGGAGCCTGCGCTTTCGGACGGCGACATGAAGTTCGTCGACGCGACGGACGATTCGGTGCTGGCGTACACGCGCACCTCTGCCGGCCAGAAGCTGCTGATCGCGCTGAACCTGAGCGGTCATCCGGTCACGACGGCGATCGAAGTGCCGGTCGGCGAAGCGGCTCCGATCTACGGACGCGGCGCGGCCGTTACGGTCACGGGTCAGCTGAAAGCCGCTCTGGAGCCCTACGGCTTCGTCATCGCCGAACTGCTGTGAACGCGCTTCTGAACACAGTGAAAATTCATGGAAATCAGACCGGATACCTCCGGTATCTGATCTGATTTCCTTCGGATCCTCCGGATTTTTCGGAGGACCAGTAAAAATGCCGGGCAGGTCTGCCCGGCATTCTTTGTTGAAGGTGTTAAAATTCAGCGGCGGTAATTCGGAGGCGTCTGACGGGACGCGTTCGGATCGTTCGGAGCGCGGTATGCGCCGCTTGGCTGATTCGGGTTCGTGCGCACGGCGTTCGGGTATGCCGTATTCTGACGAACGGCGTTCGGATTCTGGTACGCGCCGTTCGGATTCGTTCTGACGTTTGCGGCGTTCCGACGGGAAGCCGCCGTTTTCTTTTTCCGGAACGGTCTGATGATCGCGCCGATGACCCGTCCGACGCGCTCCCAGAACGAAACCTTCTGCGTGGGAGCCGACGCCTTGAGACGCAGCTTTTCGGATTCGCGGCGGCGTTTCCGGCGGATGATGTACGCGCGCAGAACCAGCACGCCGTAGATCAGCAGCAGGAGAAGAACGACGCCGACAAGGATGAGAAGGACGGTCACGAAGGTGCGCAGTCCGGTCTTCGTGCCGAGGACGGCTTCGGTCACCCAGACGCCGTAGTCACCCGGCGCCTCGTCGGGCGATTTGATCCAGATGCGGAGGAAATCCGCGTCGCTGCCCGCCTGCTTGACAAAGGTGCGGATGGGGAACGTGACGTCCTGCCAGACATTCGGGGTGACGACCCATTCGCTGACGCCGACCGTTTCGCCGTACTTCGACGTGCCGTTGTTCTGGAGACGGAGCATGACGCTGACCTGCGTCACGTCCTCCGGCGCGGTCACCATCATATGAAGCGTCAGATAATGCGCGCTTTTCAGCGTTTTTACGCCGCCGAACTGACAGCTGATCCCCTTATAGTTTCCGAAGGCGTCGCGGATCAGTCCGCGAACCGCGTCCTTTCCGTCATCGGTCTTCACAAGCTCCAGACTGTACGCGCCGTCCGAAGGGGAGAACGTCCCTATGCCGTCGCGGGCTGCGTCGAACAGAATGACCGGCTTGCATTTTTCCGCATCCTCCGGAGCGGTCGTGCCGATGTCGATCTGCGACCTCACGGCGAAGCCCTTGAGGTCATTCTCCGCGCCGAGATAACGCTCGTACACGCTGTTGCCGACCATCTGCCGCACGAGAGAGGCGACTTCTCCGCACCGGTCGGTATCGACCAGCGAGAAAGTCTGGTAAAGCGGTTTTTTCGCATCCGGTTCCGAGACGGCGGACGAACGGGTCGTCCACAGACCGGTCTTCAGTTCCTCGCCGGAATGGTCGACCTGACGGTAGTAGCAGAAAGCGTCGACGTCCTCGTTCCGCGCGGCGATAAAGTAGGCGAGCGCGTAGGCGGCGGACTGCATCGTGAGCGCATCCGGGTCGCCCGTGTCGGCGGGAAGCTCGAATTCGGAGATGATGACCGAACGCTTTCCGCCCTCGTACAGCATGGCTTCCCCTGCGAGGAAATCGGACAGAACGTCAAGATTCTTCATCGTGAGATAGGGCGTGTCGGGATCGTCCGAGGCAAGCTCGTCGTTCCAGAAGCTGACCGAACGCACGTCGGACGCATTCGGAACGATCGCCAGTCCCCACGGCAGATCGCCGGACTCCTTCACAAGCGCTGCAAAGGCGGTCAGATAATCCTTCGCCGCGAAATCGGACATACCGTCCTCCATCCGGTACTCGGACGTGAAGTTGCCGCTGACGGGCAGATAAACGCGGCCGTTCGCATAGTGGGAACGCATGATGTTCCACGCCATCCGGTAGGCGGTGTGGTAGGCGTTCACGTTGTCCTCCAGCTCCGGCAGACCGCTGTTGTTGTAGAGACGGCAGGCATTGACCGCGCTGCCGAGGATCAGGTTCGGCGCGAAACCGTAGGCATGGTCGGGGCGGGTGTAGCGCGACAGCAGATAATCAAGAAAGGCTTCGGCATGACGGATCGAATCTCCGTTTCGCGTGTTCAGCATATAGGTCGCCGCGCTGTCACTGCAGCCGGGCCAGTAGAAGATGTCAACAAGATCGTCCGACGCATCAGGCTTCGTCAGAACGACGTTCAGATAGACGTTGATGCCCGCGTCGCTGTAATTCTTCACCTGAAGGTCGAGCCGGGTCAGCTCGTCGCGGTCGAGATAATAATTCTGTCCGTTGTAGACGAAGGAGACCGAATTTTCGCCGTATGCATTCCGCATCATGCGGTTCATCTGAACGGTCAGCACAGTATGCTTGACGCCAAGCTCCTGCGCGTCGCCGAACAGCAGAATGTTGTTGAGTCCCTTGACGGAGGCGGTTTCGGGATAAGCCTCCCGGTTTTCGCTGAGGATCTCGGGATTGTCCACGAACCGGGCGGACGTCAGGATGTTCCACGAATCGTTCTTCTTTTCGGCGACAAGATACCGGCAGAACATCCGGGTAGTCCCGCCGTCCTTCAGATAGGGCAGCCGCAGCGTGACCTTTTCCGCCGAACGGAAGGAGGCGGCGGGTTCCAGCGTATCAAGCTGCGCGACCGACTGATAGGGCTCCAGCTCAAACAGATAGAGCGGGTCCGAACGGTTGTGGTACGCAACGTATTCCTTCGTCAGACGGACGGTGATCTCGAGGTCGGAATGGTTTCTGGTCAGCATGACCGAGCTGACCTCGTTCGCGGCCGCCGATTCGGCGGCGGCAAGACCAAAGGACAGCGCGCAGAACAGTACGCCGCACAGAAGGACGGCGAGAAGCATCCGCCGCGGCAGACGGCGGGATCGGGGCTGATTTTTCTTCATAAGAAACAAACACCATCGCTTTCGCGCAGTGAAAGCTATCCTTTCTCCGGAACTGACGTCCGTCGGACACGGACGCTGATAGAAGGCGTCGCCTCTTCCGGCACGATACGCCGGTTTTCGGCAGAATAAATTCATCTAATCTACATGATAGCATAAAACAACGAAAAAATCAATCCATATTTCAAAAAAAAATGCGGTTCGGTACGCTGTGAGAAACGTTTTGGGAAATAATCTGTAAACTTTTCTTCAAAACACTTGAAATCGGATGCGGAATTCAATACAATAAAGAGGAATGTATTCTGCCCGCTCTGCGGACATTAAACAGAGGTTTTGAAAATGGGTCAGTTCTTAAAGGACAATTCCTACAACATGGTCAAGCTCTTCATCAATCAGGTCGTCATGACCATGTTCGGCACGATGCTCGCCATCGCCACGTCAAAAAACCACAGCCTGCTTCTTGCCGCCAGCATTTTTTCCGTTCTGTTCTATCTCTACCTTATCTATATGCAGGTGTGGGAGCTGGGCGCGAAGGATAAGATCCGCGTGGACGCGGGTCATCAGGAAGCCATGCCGCTCAAGGGGTTATACCTGCTGATCGGCGCGAACCTGCCGAATCTGCTGCTCGCCGTTCTGATGGGGATCGGCGTGATGATCGACGCCGAATGGGCGAACAGCATGGCGGCGGTCTGCAACGCCATCGCGCGTCTTCTGAACGGGATGTATCTCGGCGTCATCAACGCGGCCGAGGACCTCTTCGCCGTGACGGATTTCCGCAATATGTGGTGGTGGTTCTTCGTCATCATCCTGCCGGCGCTGTTCATGGGCTGGCTTTCCTATCACTTCGGCGCGAAGGACATCACGATCGCAGGGCTTCTCGGCATTAAGAAAAAGCCGGCTGACAAAAATAACCAGTCGAGATGAGCCCTGACCTGTCTGCCCGCGGCTCTTCCGCCGGCGTTCAGACGCGCACGGATCCCGCGCTCCCAAATGCCGAAAATACTTTCTGTCGAAAAAAATGAAACAGCGCCGCCGCCGCGTCGTTCGTGAGAAGCATAAAAGCTCTCCGGGCGGCGCGGTGTGCCGCGCTGCCCGGAGAGGATCAGCCATGTTTAACGGAAAATTCATCACGCTTGCCGAATTCGCGTTTCTCGTACCCATCGATGTGTTCCACCGCGAGGAGGAACAGAAGGAGCTGCCGCGTCATCCGGACGAACTGAAGAATCTGCATATCCGTTTCCGCCGCAGCTTCGTCTGGGATCCCGGCGAATATCCGTCCGTTTCCATCTGTCTGACGGCGGACGATTACTATAAGCTGCGCATCAACGGTCAGCCTGCCGGTCAGGGACCCGCGCAGGGCTATTATTTCGATTATCCCTTCAATCTGCTCGATATCACGCCGCTTCTCGCCGACGGCGAAAACCTCATCGAGGCGGACGTATACTATCAGGGACTGATCAACCGCGCTTTTGACAGCGGCGACCTGCGCTGCGGCTTCATCGCCGATGTGATCGGTACGAAGCCGGACGGGACGGACGAGATCCTGCTCGTCACCGACGAAAGCTGGCAGTGCGCGGTCGACCGTTCCTTCATCGGACGGGATACGATCGCCTACGACACGCAGTTCGCCGAACACCGCGATATGCGGCTCGGTCTGACCGAGTGGGAGCGTGTCCGCGTGAAAGCGCACGACTATACCTTTGCCGAGGAGCCGACGCCGACGCTCAGCGTGTACGACGCGGAGCCGACCGCATCGCTCCGCACGAAGACCGGAACGCTCTATGATTTCGGCGGCGAGCTGACCGGCGGCTTCCGGATCGTCGTGACGGGAAAGTCCGGCGACGTGATCGAGGTGCGCGCGGCGGAAGAACTGGAAAAGAACGCCGACGGGACCTGTCCGCCCGACGGCGTGCTGACCGAGGAGACGAAGATCCGCTATAAGACCCGCGCGAACTGTCTGTACAGCGAGCAGATCATCCTCCATGACGGCGAGAATGTCATCGAACAGTATGATTACAAGGCGTTCCGCTACGCCGAGCTGGTTTACGGCGAAGGGATCGAGGCGGTCTCCCTCTGCGCGGTCGTGCGGCACTGGGATTTCGACGACGACGCCTGCCTGCTCGACAGCTCGGACAAGGTGTTAAGCTCGGTCTTCGATATCTGCAAGCGCGGCGTCAAGTTCGGTTCGCAGGAGGTCTACGTCGACTGCCCCGGACGCGAAAAGGGACAGTACGCGGGCGACCTGACGATCACCTCCGCTTCTCAGCTCTGGCTGACCGGCGACACGCGGCTGTTCCGGAAAGCGGTGCGCAATCAGGCGGAATCGACGTTCATCGACGAGGGACTGATGGCGGTGACGCCCGGCTCGCTGATGCAGGAGATCGCCGATTATTCCTTACAGTTCCCCATCCTCGCGCTGCGGTATTATGATTTCACCGGCGACCGCGCAGGACTGAAAAAGCTGCTGGGCGTGTGCGACCGCATCCTGACCCGCTTTGAGCAGTATCAGCGGGAGGACGGGCTGCTCGACGGCGTAGACTGCAAGTGGAATCTCGTCGACTGGCCGAAGAATCTGCGCGACGACTACGATTTCGAGCTGACCAAGCCGATCGGCAAGGGCGTTCACAACGTCATCAACGCCTTCTACATCGGAGCGGTCCTTCTGACCGAGAAGATCATCGACATCCTCGGCATCCCGCTCGAAGAGGGCGCGCGCCGTTCCGAAGCGCTCATCGAAGCGTACCATAACTGCTTCTGGCGTCCGTCGCTCGGACTTTACGCCGACAGCGAGACGAGCGATCACACGTCTCTGCACAGCAATATCCTGCCGGCGTACTTCGGCTTCGAGAAGACCGAAGCCAAGCCGCGCATTGCCGCGATGGTCCGCCGCAAGGGACTGGTCTGCGGCGTATACATGGCGTATTTCACGCTGAAAGCGCTCTGCCGGATGGGGTATTACACCGACGCTTACCGGCTGATCACGTCGACCGACGAGCATTCGTGGTACAACATGGTCTGCGAGGGCGCGACCACCTGCTACGAAGCGTGGGGACGCGAGATGAAGTGGAACACGAGTCTCTGCCATCCGTGGGCGAGCGGTCCGATCTCGGTGCTGATCGAGGATATCCTCGGCATCACGCCCGACCGGCCGGGATTCTCCGAGGTGGACGTGCGCCCGCACATCCCGTCCGACGTGGAAAAGCTGCATATGCGCATCCCTCTGCCGAACGGAAAGCACATCGAGTTCGAGTGGGACGACGGCTTCTACAATTACCGGATCCTGAAATGACGGAAACCCGATGAAAAAACGGCATGACGCTGGGTCATGCCGTTTTTTCTTAAAAAATACATGACAGGTGTGAGGTTTTGGCGGTCTGTTTCGTCTAAGGGGTGAAAGGCGGTCTCTGAAATTCCGGGACGTGCCCCGGACAGGGGAGTATCGCATCTGATCATACTTTCGGAAAGGAGAGGGTCCATGGAAAACGGGACGGAATGCTGGCTGCGTTTCCTTGACGGGGACGAGAGCGGATTCGTCGAGATCGTGCGGGATCATAGGGACGGACTGATCTTATATCTGAACGGTCTCGTGAAGAATTTCTCCGCCGCCGAGGAGCTGGCGGAGGACACGTTCGTGAAGCTCGGGCTTAAAAAGCCGCGCTTCTCGGAAAGCTCCTCGTTCCGGACATGGCTGTACGCCATCGGTCGGAACGCCGCCGTCGACTGGCTGCGAAAGCAGGCAAGGCAGGGTACCGACGCGCTCGACGAATCCGACGAGCCGACCGACGGGGAAAACCTTGAAAACGCCTATCTGCGCGAGGAGCGGAAGATCCTCGTTCACAAGGCGATGAAACGGCTGAAAACCGAATACCGTCAGGTCCTGTGGCTGATCTATTTCGACGGTTTTTCGGACCGGGAGACGGCGAAGATCATGAAAAAAAGCGTACACGGCATCGAAACGCTGGTCTGCCGCGCAAGGCAGGCGCTCCGGGCGGAGCTGATAAAGGAGGGAATTTCGGATGAAAACCTATGAAGAAATGGCGGAAAACGCGCTGAAACGAATCAGACAGACCGAAAGCGAACGGAAAAGACGGAGAGCCGCCGCGATGAAGATCGCCGCTCCCACGGTCGGCGTCTGCCTTGCGGCGGTCGTCGGGATCGGCGTGCGGCAGACGGAGGTTTTCCGAAACCACACCCCTTCGGTCGACGCCGGTATCACGGACACGGACGCCGGAACGTTCACGTCCGCGGTCGGTTCAGACGTCGAAACGCCCGGAACGGCTGACCCGCAGACCGTCACGGAGATCGCCGCGCCCGCGACCGACACGGGAACCCCTGTTCAGCCGTTCCCGGACGAGCCGGACGTTACGGTTACCGATTCCGGCGGGAACACCGCGCCCGCGACCGACGCGGCGAACCCTGTTCAGTCGTTCCCGAACGAGCCGGACGTTACGGTTACCGTCCCCTCCGTACAGAGCGGCGGGACGGCAGGCGCTGCCATTCTCTGGTGGAAAAACCGCTTCAACACCTATGGCGCGCTCTATTTCGCGCTCGAAAACGACCCGGACGCGGAGCTTGCCGTGACCGCTTCCTATTGTCCCGTGACGGGCGAGATCGACTCGTTCGTCTTTGAGGGAGAGACGCTCGCCGAGCTTGCCGTCGAAGCGGCGGATGAAAAGATCCTGCCGTTAAAAATGAGAGAGCTTCTGAAAATGGGCGATGAGCTGGCATACGGACCGGCGCTGTACGAGACCGGTCTGCCGTCCGGGATCAAATGGGACAGACGGCTTTACGAGGATAAGATCGCCTACTACGGAGAAAAGCTGCTCGAAACCTACATCGTCGACGGCGTTTTTCTCGCCGAGCAGCTGGAAAAGGACATCGCCGCGATGGAGGCGGGACCGTCAAAGGCGGACGAGACCTACCGTCGGGCGTATGAGGCGTACCTCGACACGATCCTGCCGCAGGTCGAAAAGAAGCTGACCGAAAGCGGCTTCCGGTGCGAGCGGTCAGGCGATACGCTGACGCTCCGCGTGACGGCGGCGGAGCTTGAGACGCTTCCGCTTGACGATCTTGCGTACTGGTATTTCGATCTCGTCTCCGATGGAGAGACCACCGGCGCCGTGCAGACTTATGTTCATACGGCGGACGCGGTCGTCTTCTGAAACAACATCCCCCGCAGACCGGCGCTGACGCCGGTC
>JAZRXB010000154.1:0-2840 GCA_045600005.1 Eubacteriales bacterium
GGGGGGGGGGAGGGGGGGTGGGGGGGGGGGGGGGGGAGTTTTTTTTTTACAAAAAAGCACCTCCCCGCCCCCCAATAAAAAGCCGTTTTACTTCAAACTAACGGCGAGCTTTGCTTTGGAGGCGATGTTGGCGGCGGTGAGACCGTAGAGGTCCATCAGAGGGGGGACCTTGCCGGAGCGGCCGAAAGCGTCCTCGACGCCGACGCGGAGGACGGGAACGGGGCGGGCGGCGCTGACGCATTCGCAGACAGCGGAGCCGAGACCGCCGATGATATTGTGTTCTTCGGCAGTGACGATCGCGCCGGTTTCGTCTGCGCAGGAGAGGAGCAGATCGCTGTCGAGGGGTTTGATCGTGTGAATATTGACGACGCGGGCGGAGATGCCGTCGGCGGCGAGGAGGTCGCGTGCGAGAAGCGCCTGTTCGACCATCAGACCGGTGGCGGCGAGCGTCACGTCTTTGCCGTCCGCCAGAACGACGCCCTTGCCGATCTCAAAATGATAGTCGGCAGCGTCGAAGAGAACGGGGACCGCGTAGCGTCCGAAGCGCATATAGCACGGACCGACGTAATTGATCGCCGCTTCGACCATCGCGCGCGCTTCGGCCGCGTCGGCGGGCTGCATGACGACCATGCCCGGGATCGAGCGCATCGTGGCGAAATCTTCGAGACACTGGTGCGTCGCGCCGTCCTCGCCGACCGAAATGCCCGCGTGCGTCGCGCCGATCTTCACGTTCAGGTGAGGATAACCGACCGCGTTGCGGACCTGTTCGAACGCGCGGCCTGCCGCGAACATCGCAAACGAGCTTGCGAACGGGATGAATCCCGCCGTCGCCAGACCTGCCGCCACGCAGATCATGTTGCCTTCCGCGATACCGCAGTCGATGTGGCGGTCGGGGAACGCTTTTTTGAAAATACCGGTCTTCGTCGCGGCGGCGAGGTCCGCGTCGAGAACGATCAGCTTGTCATATTTTGCGCCGAATTCGGCGAGCGCCTTGCCGTAGGCTTCGCGGGTTGCGATTTTTTCTGCCATTATTATGACCATAGCTTTCGCGCAGCGAAAGCTTCCTTTCATCGGATTTGTGGATGGTTTTGCGAAGCAAAATCATTGCCGCAAGGCAATGAAAGCCACAAAACGATTAAGATTGAAAACTTGTTTTCAATCTTGTCCTCCTCTGCATCAAAGCGTCCGGGAAATGGCTTCGAGATCTGCCATCGCCTGTTCGTAAAGGTCCTTTTTCGGCGCCGCGCCGTGCCATTCGACCGCGTTTTCCATATAGGAAACGCCCTTGCCCTTGACCGACTTTGCGATCACGGCGGTCGGCTTGCCCCTGTTCGCGCGGGCGAACTTTAACGCCGCTTCGATCTGATCGAAGTCGTGCGCGTCGATCGACAGAACGTTCCAGCCGAACGCGCGGAACTTTTCGTCGAGCGGAGTCGGATCCATGACGTCGGCGACCGCGCCGTCGATCTGTAAGCCGTTCCAGTCGACGAAAACGGTCAGATTGTCGAGCTTGTAGTGCGCGGCGAACATCGCCGCTTCCCAGACCTGCCCTTCCTCGGACTCGCCGTCGCCGACGATCGAGTAAACGCGCCAGTCTTCCTTCGCCTGCTTCGCCGCGAGCGCCATGCCGCAGGCGACCGAAATGCCCTGTCCGAGCGAACCGGAGGACATATCGACGCCGGGAATGTGCTTCATGTCGGGATGACCCTGTAAATACGAGTCGATGTGACGCAGCGTTTTCAGATCCTCGACCGGGAAATAGCCGCGGAGCGCCAGCGCCGCGTAGAGCGCGGGAGCCGCGTGCCCCTTCGACAGCACGAAACGGTCGCGGTCTGCCTTCTTCGGGTCCGCCGGATCGACGTTCATTTCTTCAAAATACAAATAGGTCAGAATGTCGGCAATGGAGAGCGAACCGCCCGGATGACCGCTCTCAGCGTGATAAACGCCCTCGATCACGCCCTTGCGAAGCTCGTTTGCGATCTTCGCAAGCTCGTTTTTGCGTATCTCTGTCATGAAAAAATCCCCCTGATAGAAATTCGGTACGAACCATGAATATCAAGTTCATTATACACCGCTTTTCGTTTTTTGTCAAGTGTTAATTTCCACAAGATTTCACATATTCTCGCGCTTCGTTCGGTCAGCGTCCGGCAGAAGCTCGATCAGAACGATCTCAGGGCGGTTGAAAACGCGCGGCGCGCGCTTTTTGGACAGCCCGCGGCTGATGCAGTGGGCATAGCCGTCCCCGTCGGACAGAAATCCGCCCGTCAGCGTCGGGAACAGCCCCTGATGCGGCGCGTATAACCCGTTCGGCAGCAAAAGCGGCACGCGGACCTGTCCGCCGTGCGCGTGACCCGACAGCGAAAGCTCCGCGCCGCTCTGACGGTAAAGCGCCATCCGCTCCGGCCGGTGCGACAGCAGGATGCGGAACGCTTCCCCACCGTCCGGCGCGCCGAGCGCATCCAGCGCTTCGCACCAGAGCGGATTGACCGCGCCGCGCTTCGTTTCGCCGTCCTTTTTTAACCGTTCGGCGAGCGAACGGTACCCCACGCCGGTCTCGCACCAGAAGCGCGGGTCGTCGACGCCCGACAGCGCGAGCGGCGTGCCGTTGACCGTCAGCCGGACCGTCTCCTGCCGCAGGACCTTCACGCCGAGCGCTTCGATCTCGCCGGTCAGCGAAAAATCGTCGTACCAATGCGCGCCGCCGGCGTCCTCGCCCTCCGTGCCGGACGTTTTGCGCCGTTTCGCCGCGATGTTATGCTCGTGGTTGCCGTACACCGCAAAGCAGGGCGCGAGCGGCGCGCATCCGGCGGACGCCGGCGCCGCCGGGTGCGCGGGCGGCA
>JAZRXB010000155.1:0-38605 GCA_045600005.1 Eubacteriales bacterium
TTTTTATAATAGCACTTTCCCGCTCGCTTGTCAAGGGGTTTTACAAAAGTTTTTACAGCTTTTTTTGAACCTATTGGGGCGCTCGCTGAAAGCCTAATCATTATAGCATATCCTCCCCTGTTTGTCAAGGGATTTTTTACAATTTTCATTAATTTGTGACAAATGCGTATATTTATTTTAATTTAATGCAGATTATAGGCGGAGGTGTACAATGCTCACCATTACAATTCGCCTGATTCTGATTTATCTGCTCTTGATCTGCACCATGCGCGCGATGGGAAAGCGGCAGCTCGGTCAGCTTCAGCTCTCCGAGCTGGTCACGACCATCCTTCTCTCCGAGCTTGCCGTTCAGCCGGTCACGGACCCGTCCGTCCCTCTTGCATTTGCCGTCGTTCCCATCGCGGTGCTTCTTTCCATCGAAGTCATCATTTCCTTTTCCGTGACAAGGATCCCTGCACTGAAACCGATTTTTGACGGAAAGCCGAGCATACTTGTCAACCGCGGCAGGCTCGATCTTGCCGAAATGAGCCGTGTCCGCATCAGTATCGAGGAATTCCTCTCTCAGCTGCGCATCTGCGGCATAGCCGATCTTGACGACGTGGAATATGCCGTACTGGAACAGAATGGGCAGCTCTCCGTCATTCCGCGCCGCATCCGGATGCCGCCGAATGCCGAAGACCTTTCCCTTCCCGTCCGCGAAACGGGTCTTGCACACGCGCTGATCGTCGACACGCAGATCAGCGACTTTGATCTGAAGCTGGTCGGTCATGACCGGGACTGGCTTGAAAATCGGCTCGCTGCCCATCATATTCCCCTCTGCGACACACTGCTGTTCACAGTCGATGACAGCGGAAAGGAGAGTCTCATCAGAAAATCATGCGTTCCTTCCGATCAGCCGTTCTGATTTTTCTCATTGTTCTCTCTCTCGTCGCCGTGGATTCTCTTTATATTCTGAACAAAACCGGTGAGCTTCTCGCTCTTTCCTCCAAAGTCACGTTACAGCAGAACAGCCCGTCCGCGTATGAGCCGCTGCTCAGTGCGTGGACGGGCTGCCGTAAAGTTCTTTCCCTGACGGTGAACCGGAATGACCTGGAACGGGCCGAAAGCGCGCTGTACGCCGCCGTCGTCTCTCAGAGAAGCGGAGACAGAGCCGAAGCGCGCGTGCAGCTGATCCAGTTCCGACGCGCGGTCGAACAGATCGCCGGGAGGCGGCGTTTTTCGTATGACAGTATCTTTTAACGGAAAAACGTCTTCCCGTCTTCCAGATAGGCTTCCTCTCTCATGATCGTATAGTATTCGGTAAACGGATCGTCGAAACGGACGCCGAGCTTCGCGTCTGCGGCTTTGATCAGGTACTCGGGATTGAGATAATCCGCGCTGTCCGCCGACAGAAGCGCACGGATCGTGACCGCTCTGTCTGCGTATGCGATGCTTTCGAGCCGGAGGAACGGTGCGATGTCGACCTCCTTATCCCCGTTTTTCGAGCGCTTGGTCACGACGAGCGGATGCGTATACAGCTCTTTCAGACTGTCAGCCGTCTGCTCCGTCAGCTTCGGGCTGACCATTCTGATCTCATACCGCGCCCATTTGATCTCGCTGAATTTGAGGTCGCTCTGATAGACCTCGATCACCTGCATTTCGTCGGTCAGAGCCGCGTTCAGGCGGGCTTTGATCTCCTCTGCCTCCATTGGAGCGGTCAGACGGATGTCGAAGAATTCGCACCGGCTCTGCGTGCCGATCGACAGCGGCAGCGAAAAGGTCAGCTTGAGTCTCGGATTAAAGCCCTGCGTGTACCAGACCGGGATCCCGGCGCGGACGATGCTGCGCGTCATGGTCCGCACCAGATCGAGATGCGAAATATACTGTAACATTCCGACCTTATAGAATCGGCAGCGGATCGGGACCGGCTTTTCCTCCGGCGTTTTTACTTCATTCGGCTGCACCATGTACGTTCCCCTCCCAGTTTGTTCGCGCCGCAGCCCGTACAGCCCTCGGCGCAGTTGCAGTTGGTCTTCGACTCATAGGCGTTGCGGCGTTCACGCAGCAGGAATTCCCGCGTGACGCCGCAGTCGACGATCTCCCACGGCAGAATTTCGTCCTCGCCGAACTCACGGTCGGCATAGAACGACGGGTCGATGCCGCAGGTCCGGAAAATATCCGTCCATTCCTGATAATCGAAGAATTCTTCCCAGCTGTCGAATTTCACGCCGCGCCGATGCGCTTCGAGAAGCGCTTCGGAGAGTCTCCGGTCGCCGCGCGCGAAGACCGCTTCGAGACGGCAGACCTCCGCGTCGTGATAGTTGAAGCGGATCTTCGGATCGGTGATCTTCGAGCGCAGATAGCGCTGCTTTTCTCTCAGCGTTTCGAGCGTGTTCTGTGCTTCCCACTGGAACGCCGTGAAAGGCTTCGGAATGAAGCAGGACACCGAAATGGTCACGGTCGGCGATTTGCGCCCTCTGACGCCGCGGAAGACGTCGTAGTAGGTGTCGATGACGTGCTTCGCCATCAGCGCGATGCCGTCGAGGTCTTCCATCGTTTCGGTCGGCAGACCGAGCATGAAATAGAGCTTGACCTGCGTCTTCCCCGCTTCGAACGCGACGCGGCAGGCGCGCAGAAGGTCTTCCTCGCAGACGTTCTTGTTGATCGCGTCTCTGAGACGCTGTGTGCCCGCTTCTGCGGCGAAGGTCAGCCCCGACGCGCGGACGGTGGAGATCTTGTCCATCAGTTCTTTGGTAAAGCTGTCGAGCCGCATGGACGGCAGAGAAATGCTCACCTTCGCGTCGTCGGTCCAACGCAGCAAAGTGTCGCACAGACCGTCGATCCCGGAATAGTCGCTGATCGAAAGGCTCGACAGAGAGATTTCCTCATATCCGGTCGCCTCGTGCAAAGCTCTTGCCTGACGATCCAGCACCTCGACCGATTTTTCGCGGATCGGACGGTAGACCATCCCCGCCTGACAGAACCGGCAGCCGCGTATACAGCCCCGATAGACCTCCAGCATGATGCGGTCGTGTACCGTCTCGATGTACGGCATGACGACCTTATCGGGGAAATACGCCTTATCCATATCGCGGATGATGCGTTTGGTGATCCTTGCCGGGATATCGTCACAGCGCGGCGTATACGCCTCCACGGTACCGTCCCCGCGGTAGGTCACATCATAGAGCGACGGTACATAGAAGCCGTCGAGCTTCGCCGCCTCGTGCAGGAACGCAGCGCGCGTATAGCTGCCGTCCTCCTTCATGCGGACGTAAAGGTGCATGATCTCGGGAAGCGCTTCCTCGCCCTCTCCGATCGACATCACGTCAAAGAACGCTGCGACCGGTTCGCCGTTGTAGGTGCAGGGACCGCCGCCGATGACGATCGGCATATCCTCTCCGCGCTCGGACGCCAGCAGTGGGATCCCGGCGAGATCGAGCATATTCAGCACGTTCGTATAGCACAGCTCGTACTGTAAGGTGAATCCCACGAAATCGAAATCGCGCAGCGCGTCGCCGCTTTCGTGCGCATAGAGGGGGATGCGGTACTGCCGCATCAGCGCTTCCATATCGGTCCACGGCGCATAGGCGCGCTCGCACCACAGCTCGGGGTACTGATTGATCGCGCCGTACAGGATACGGATGCCGAGGTTCGACATTCCGATCTCATAGGTGTCCGGGAAACAGAACGCAAAGCGGCACTTCACATTCGAGCGATCCTTGACGATCTGACCGAATTCACCGCCCGTATAACGTCCGGGCTTTTCCACCCGTTTCAGAAGCCGTTCGGCGGCAGTCTTCGGCGTACAGTTTTCTGTCATGGTAATTCCTCCGTTTTTTGTTCGGATCATAAAGTGAAAATTTTTACGATATAATGAGAAACCCCCGGTACGAAGCGACCGGGAGTTTCGATGGATCTGCGTATGCCTGACAGATCCGGTCAGCCCGTTGGTTCAGCAGTTGACCGAAACAAGGATCGTCAGCAGCAGCCAGATGAGCTGGTAGATCGACAGGAAGAGCGAATTGATGGTCATCTCGTTTCCGAACATGAAGATAAAGACCATGGCGACAACGCCGAGCAGCATGGACAGGATCTTGATGATCATACCGGTACGGATGGCGGCGCTCACCTTTTCGCAGAGCGCAACGGTGCGAAGCAGATCCTTGACCGAGGACTTGGAAACGATCCCGCTCTCGCAGCGTTCGGTCTGGTGCGGGATATCCTCGATATGCTTCGAGCGGATGACCTTGACCGGGTACTGAGAGGTTTTGATCTTCCTCGACAGCAGCAGATCGTCGATATTGGGGTCGAAGGATTTGATGCCGACACACATATTGATGTGGTAAAGCTGATCGAGGATCTTCTCGAAGTCGCGGTCAATGCCGTACTGGACGTAAACCTTCGCCGCCAGCTCTCCGCCGTATGCGATATAGAGAATGCTCGGCGCGTTCTTATCTTCCTCGGCGGGGTCCTCCGGGTCAAACGGAGGATCGAAATCCTTCTTTTCCATGTAGGAAGCCTTGCCGATCTGAACCATGACCGTATCGACCGAAACCGTAAAGCCGTCTTCCTGGACCTCGGTCAGCTCCGTCTCGTCGGAATGTCCCAGATCATGAGCCGCCTTGCCGAAGACCTCGGCGAGCGGTCCGCCGACCAGCGTAAACGAGCTTGCCAGACTGTAAATCACTTCGTCGATCCGGTTGTTTCCGTAAACCTTGATGCCGGTAACATTGATAGCGGCAGCCGGGAAAACTTCCTTATCCTCGAATGAAATGACCGCGGAACCGGCGTATTCTTCAAGAGAAGATTCGCCGATGATGGCGCTGCCGTTGTCGTAAGCTCTCTTGGAAGCGCGGTAGAAGGGGTAGCTGTACACCGCATATGTGATGAACGGCGTCGTGAGCACCACCGTCATGTAAGCGGCTGTGATCTCCTTATACTTATCGTGCGTCTGAATGCCGGTCAGCAGCATGAAGCCGAGCGCGGCGATCAGAACGGTCGGAAGCATGATATTGAGCGCAGACTTCGGGTTCTTCCTGCTCTCCGTATGAGCGAAGAAGCCGTCGACAAAATCGGTGCGTCCGACGCTGATGATGCCGGAATCGTCCGGCACATACTCGCGGAACACCTCGCGTTCAAGCGATTCGGTCGCGTCGGAAACGGGAGTGACAACAAATTTTCTGCGTTTGCTGGAAACGACGCTGAAGCTGAGGATATCCCGTTTGAGGTTGAGGAATTCGTAAACGAGCGCCATTTCAATGCCGATCGCAGCCGGAAGATTGTACAGAACGAAATCCTGACGGGGCGCAAACAGGCAGGCGCAGACGGAATAGATCACCGAGAGCAGCAGAATGAAAACCGTCACGGTTTCCGGGATCAGCTTAAATGAGATAATACTGCGCACGCCGTCGATCACCTGACGGTAAACCGTCATGCCGCACAGAACGACCAGCTGCAGATCGACCATTGCATAGATCACAGGGTAGATAGAGGGATTCAGGAAATCCGGCAGCCTGATATGGAACAGGGCCGCATTTTCCAGCAGAAGCAGAAGCACTGCCATCACACCGGTGCAGATCATCCGGATGACCAGCGTATAATAACGGTTCTTGTAGCCCGCCAGGATCCCTTCCGTCTGATCGTGCGACGTGAACTCGAATTTCGGTGCGGCGATCTTTTCCGCCGTCCGTTTCTGTTCCTGCGCAGTCCGGTCGAGATCTTCCCGCAGATTCTCCTCGATCCGGCTGACCTGATCCTCGCCGACCTTGTTCTTCAGCTCCTCGTTCATGCCGAACGCGATCATCAGATTGATGTCGGTCTGATCGATCTCCTCGCCGTTCTGGGAACCATAGATCTTTCCGTCCGCAGCAGTCTGCGCTTCAACGGCTTCGCCAGACGCTTTCACAACGGGAACCGTCCGCGTGGGAGCATCATCCGACGCCTCGGCGGCATTTTTGCGTCCGAAACTCTTTTTCGTTTTCCCCTCATTTACCACCGGCGGCTGTTCAGCCGACGTTTCATCGGGTCCGATCGGAGCGGCTTCGGCGCCGTTTTCGTTTTCACGCGCCGTATCGTTCAGATGAACCGGCGTGAACACCTCGGTCGCGGCGTTGTCATCCGGCTCGCCCTTTTCGCGGCGCGCACGTTCTTCTTCATATGCCGCCTGTTTGGAAAGCAGTGTGTCGAATACGGTTGTCGTTTCATCCGCGCCGCTGCGGGGCGCGGTTTCCTTCTTTTTCTTTTTGCCGAAATGGGACGAAATACGGCTTAAAAACGATTCCTTTTCCGTTTCCGCCGATTCCGTATCGGCTTCCCCATTGTCTTCGCCGTTTTCATCCGTTTGACCGGTCACTTTCATGTCGTCGTCATCCCACGGATCGTCAGACGCTTCATGGCTGTTCTCGCCGGGTTCGTTCAGACGTCTGATCCGAACGCCGTCAACGGTCATTTCACCGGTCTTGGCGACGTCCAGGACCTTTTTCGGTTCTTCATGTGTACCGGTGTCGTCAACGCCCATGAAAAGCGTATCGAGATCGAGCGTCAGCTCCGACTCTGCTTTGACCGCATCCGAAACCTTTGAGGAAGACGCCGCATCGGCGTCGCTCTGTTCTGCCGCCGGAACTGTGTCCTTCCGGTCGGGACTGTCCCCGCCTGTTTCCTTTTTCCGGTCGGAGCCGGCAGTCCCGGTATCGGCGGGCATCATATCGTTGAGTTCGGAGATCAGCGGCAGATCGAGCAGGGACTCCTTTTTCGTGGTGTTTTCTGTCTGCTGCTTTTTCTCCTCAGCTGCCTTCGCGGCAGGTTTTTCCTGCACAGACGGCGCTTCCGTTTTCGTTTTGGCGGAAGACTGTACGGTCTGTTCCGTTTTGGCTGTCGCGGTCTTCGTTACCGCAGGCTTTTCCGTATCGGGCAGAACGGTCTCGTGCGCCGTTTTTTCGGCGGCAGCCGCCGGTTTGGCGCTTTCGCTGTCAGTCTGAGGCGTTTCGGGATTTTTCTGTGTCCCGGCTGTCGAAGCGGCGCTCTTTTTCGGCTGTGCGGAGGTTTTGCTGACCAGTCGGCTGATCAGCTCCTCCACGTCGCCGGTATCATCCGCATCAGCCTGTTTCTGACTGTTCCGAACCGTGTCCGGCATATTTTCGTCCAGACTCAGCCTGCTTTTCTGACTGACGCCTGCGGAACGGGAAACAAGTTTTTTCTGCGAACCTTCCTCTGTCGGTCCATCTTCGTCGTCCGACAGATTGACCGCCTGCTTCATGAGAGCCAGCAGTTCGTCCGCTGTGATATCCGGCTTTTGACCCGTTTTTTTCGGCGCCTTGTTTTCACTGCTCATTTGGCGTATCCTTCCTTACTTGCAAAATACTCCCGGCTCGTCCGTCAGGAGCGAAGCTGTCTTGCGGCTTCGCAGAGAATCACTGCCGCCGCACACGATACGTTGAACGAGTTTACCTGCCCGTACATCGGTATCGAAATCATAAAATCACATTTTTCCCTGACAAGACGGGAGATCCCTGCGCCTTCGCTTCCGACGACGATCGCCGTAGCGCTGTCGAATTTCGTCTCGTAAAAACTCTGCCCGCCCGCTTCCGCGCCATAGATCCAGACGTTCTTTTCTTTCAGCTCGTCGATCGCGGCGGCAAGATTCGTCACCTTGGCGATCGCCAGATGCTCGAGCGCGCCCGCCGACGCTTTTGAGACGACGGCGGTCAGTCCTGTTGAACGGCGCTTCGGAATGATCAGTCCGTGCGCCCCCGCGCCCTCGGCGCAGCGGATAATGGCGCCGAGATTATGCGGATCGGAGATCTCGTCCGCAATGACGATCAGCGGCTTTTCGCCTCGCTCGGCTGCAATTGCCAGGATATCGTCAATGGAAACGTATTCTTTCAGCGCCGCCATGGCAACGACGCCCTGATGCTGCAGATCCGGCGCCATCGTGTCGAGACGGTTCTTTTCGACTTCAATGACCGGGATCCCCATGCGGATCGCCTCTGCCACGATCACGGTGATCGATCCTTCCCGGTCTCCGCCGTGAACAAACAGCTTATCAACGGCACGTCCGGATCTCAGTAACTCCATGACGGCGTTGCGTCCGCAGACAAGCGAGCTGTCGCCGGTATCTTCATCATAAACGGCGGATCCTCCGGCAGCCGATACGCCTTTTTCCTGACCGTCTTTTTTTCTTCTGTGATCGGGTCTGCCGGAACGGTTCCCCTTACGATCGCTGTTATCGTACACTTCTTTGTACCTTTTTACCCATCAAAATCGGCGTACAGAATACACCCGATTCTATTATATCACATTCTTTCGGATTTGTACAGCCCTTTATCACGAAAAAACGACGAAAATTCAAACTTTTTCTCGTCAAAAACAGAAAAGGGGATGACGCGATGCGTCATCCCGATGGGTCTTTTCCCGACAGGCGGGAGAAGATTACTGCTGCTTCATTTCAGCGTAGCACTCGCTGCAGTAAACAGGTCTGTCGTTGCTGGGCTGGAACGGAACCTTTGCTTCCTTGCCGCACTTAGCGCAGACGGTGGTGAACAGCTCCTTCTGGGGCTTGCCAGCATTCTTGCGTGCGTCGCGGCATGCCTTGCATCTCTGAGGCTTGTTCTGGAAACCCTTCTCGGCATAGAACTCCTGCTCGCCCGCAGTGAATACAAACTCAGCACCGCAATCCTTACAGATTAACTTTTCGTCCTGATACATGGTAATAAACCTCGCTTGTGAAAAATAGATTTTTTGCCCTCGACGGATTCCAACCGACACCTTTGACATACATTGACATGACATACAACGCTCTTTTTAAGCTATACGGGCATATAGATGGCTGCAATTACGATTTACAGAAGCTGATCGCGCAGTTTTTTACGGATCCTCGCGGCGGCGTTATCGACCGATCTGACCGGTTTTCCGATCAGCTGCGCGATGTGTGCGTGCGAACATCCGCGGATCATCAGGCGGAAGACCTTCATTTCCAGTCCGGAAAGAACGGAGCTGATCTTCGTCAGTAAAAACTCGACGTCATCCTCACTGACGCCGGACGGTATCTCTTCGGACAATGAATTCCGCTCCGCCCTGAGCTGCCGCTTTTTGCGGCGCAGGATCGTGCTGAGCCGGTTTTTCAGACAGATCTTTGCGTACAATCCGAACGTTACCTCTTCCTGCGCAGTATCATACGACATTGCCGCGTGATACAGTGTGATGGAAGCCTCCTGCATCAGATCGTCCCGATCGCTCTCGGAAAAAACCGATCCCTTCAGAAGCGTGCCGACCAGTGATTCCACCAGGGGACGAT
This sequence comes from Eubacteriales bacterium, assembly GCA_045600005.1. GTDB lineage: Bacteria > Bacillota > Clostridia > Oscillospirales > CAG-272 > Flemingiibacterium. Next base: position 9,272 of record JAZRXB010000155.1, read on the forward strand.
AACCGGCGGAAAGCTCGTCAAAAGCATCGGCGTCACCCTTCCGCACACCCTCCAGCAGCTGTCTGACCTGTTCGGAAAGCTCGCCGGACTTCTCTGAACCTCCTGCCAAATCCGCACCTCAGTTTCATGCGCATCATGAATTGCATCCTACTTCATATTATATCATCTTTTCATAGGTTGTCAATACTTTTATCGCAATTTCTTTTGAAAAATTTTTTATGTTTGTTAATTTTGCACAGTCATTCTAAATAAATTTTGTGCATCCTTTTTTCATTCCTCTGTTTCGCTTTGACACTTTAGTTCAACTTGTTAACAATCGGGACATTTTTCGCTGCAAAAGCCGTCAGCAGCCGATCAGTCGATCAGATAATTGATATCTCCGGTCAGCAGAGAGAAGACGCCGCGATATACGACCTCCGGTCTTTCGTTGAAATAGTAGATCATTTTGTCAAGCTGATACTTTGTGTCCACCACGAGCGAAAGTTCCATCAGACTGACGTCGCCCTCCACAATGGAACACCTGAGATCATACCGACCGTCCGCACGCTCCCTGGGTTCGCATCGGACCTCGGTTCCGCGCCGTTTGAAGGAAAGCAGCCGCATCGCGCTTTTCAGGCTTTTTTCACGGATCATATTAAGCAGATTGCTCTGCAGCTGTTCAACGACCTGTACGCCGCCTGACGTGATGCGGTACAGCTCAGCCGGTTTGTTTCTGCCGGCTGAGGTCATCACGACCGGCTGATCCACTTCGATTTCCTCGATCGTTCCCGAATCCAGAAGCTCGGAAAAGCACTCGGCAAAGTCGAAATATGTGACAAATTCATCCTGCGCCACGATATCGCCCAGCGTATTGAAATCCAGCGGGAAATTCAGATTCTTCATCAGATAAAGAATAAAGATTTTGATATCGTTTTTATCCTTAAGCGGGGCCTGCATTCAGTCTATCATTCCTTTCGGAAGCATCTCATTCAAATCATGCTATGGAAATTCTGAGGGAAAAAATGGGCAAACACCGCGCACGGCATTTGCCCATTTTCAATTCCGGGACCAAAATCAGGATTTACTGAGCTGCCGCAGCAGTTTCGAGATAGGTTCTCCAATCCTTGAGCTTCATGCGGTTGAAGATACGGAAGCCCATGTAGCTGTCCTTCAGACCGGAAAGCGCTTCGGAATTGTAGGTGTAAGCATCCTGATTGAAGACGATCGGGATGATCGGCATATCGTCGAGGAGCATCTTTTCTGCGTCATGGAGGATAGCAGAACGAGCGGCTCTGTCGGGCTCTGCATATGCGTTCTCGATCAGCGTGTTGTAAGCGTCATTGTTGTAGCCGAGTACGAACGGAACTGCGTCGTAGTTGTCGTTCTGAATGTCGAGGCCCATGCCGGAGAACTTCGGAGCGAAGGGAGCAAGAGCTATAAAGGAGTCAGTGGTCAGGCACTGATAGTCAAGCGTGATGGCGTCGTACTTGCCGGTGGTGTAGGCTTCAAGATAATCCGCGGCATCCAGAGCCTTCAGCGTTACCTTGTAGCCGAGAGCTTCCCACGAAGCCTTGAGCTGTTCTGCGATCTTGGTCTCAACGGCTTCTTTTCTGTGCGTCAGAGTGAAGCTGCCGCTGCCCTTCTGTGCGCCTGCGTCTGCGGAGGTGCTGAGAAGCGCGCCGCCGTTTGCACGGAAGCTGTCGCCGACGGCCTTATCGTAAACCGGATCCGGGATCAGACCGGTCGCGGGCTTTGCAAAGGTGATCGACTGAGCGATCGCATTGCGGTCGATGGCCTGAGAGAGAGCCTTTCTGACGGCTGCATCCTTAAAGGTCTTATTGGTGGTGTTGAACTGTACGCAGTGCGTAGAGAGAAGGTCGGTGACCTTGGTGGTTTCCTGAGCGGCGTAGGATGCGCGCTTGGACAGACCGATCTCGCTGATGTACATCAGCTGACCTGCCTCGTATGCGGCGGTGTTCGCTTCTTCATCGTCTGCGAAATTGATCATCATACGGTACGGGATGACGTACTTGTCCAGCGCGTCTTCGTCGTCGGTATTACGATAGTAGTAAACGTTGCGCTCGAGCATCATGGACTTGCCGAGGGTCAGTTCCTTGATGGCGAACGGACCGTTGCCGCACATCGTGGAAACAGCGGTAGCGAAATGGTCGTATCTTGCTACAACGTCCTCACGGAGCGGAACCAGTGCGAGGCAGGCAAGATTCTCAAGGAAACGGTTGTAATCGACGGGACCTTCAAACTGGACTTCGACGATGGTATCATCGATAGAAGCGATGCCAAGGTCGTCGATGGAGTTATCGCCCTGCTTGACGTCGCGGGCGTTCTTTACGTCAAAGAGAAGCGCTGCGGCTGAGCAGTCGAATTCGGGGTCGAGAATACGCTTCCATGCGTATACAACGTCGTCGGCGGAAACGACACGACCGTCGCTCCACTTGGTGTCGCGGATGGTAAGCTGGATTCTGTAATCGTTCTTTTCGGGCTTTTCGATGATCTTGTAGCTCTTGAGCAGGGCGTTTTCAACCTGCCCCTTGTCGTTGATCCGGGTCAGTCCTTCGTAAACCAGACCGAGGAGCTTGACAGCGGCGTCATTGGTGTAGGCAAGCGCAGGGTCATAATCGGAAAGCTCGCTGGTAAGATAGACATTGATGGTGTAGCCCTTCTCGTCTTCTTCGAGAGTGGAGCCGCAGCCTGCGAGCAGCGTGACAAGCATAAACGCCGCCAGCAGCAGGGAAACAATCTTTTTCATGATATTCGTGATTCCTCCTCAAATTATCCTGCACCTTGCAGGGAACGGGTCGAAATAAAGCGTACTCAGCCTGATGCCGGGATGCTGTGTCCGTCCGCTCCGAACCGTCCGGATCTCCCTGCATCTTGCCAAAGTAACAGCATTATTAGGATATTGATTATATTATAGCATTATTTTTCCCGTTTTACAATCACTAATTTGCAAAAAAATAAAAGATTTATACTATTGCACAATAGAACGGAAAATATTTGTATTTTTTGTACAATTATTTACTTTTTGTCACCCGACCCCGCCCGTGATTTTGTGAATATGTGGCTGTTTTCACACGTTTTCAGGGTCTTTCCGCCCCATGCGCATAAAATTCGGGGAGAAGGGACAGACTCTGTATGAACAAATTGCACAAACGCCAAAGGGCGTGAAAGGAGCCGTCCATGACGCCGAAACCACCGTACTCACCGCGCCGGAGCGACCTTGCCGCCGAACTCGATCTGACCGACCGGAGCGGCGTTGAAACGTCGGAGACCGCCGAAAACGGCTTTTCTGTCAGCATCGTCGCCATTGTCACCGACGCCGCGTCAGCCCGCCTGAACAGACCCAGAGGAAGGTATCTGACGCTCACCGTCGGCGATGCCTTCTCCTCACGCTTTGAGGACGCCGTGCTCGTCACGGCGCGGCATATGAGACTGCTCGCCCATTCGCTCTGCCAAAAGCGTCCTGAGCGCGTCCTTGTCGTCGGGCTCGGCAATCGGGATTTCACGGCGGACGCGATCGGCGCGCTGACTGCGGAAAAGATCGCCGTCACGCCGTCAGACGGTCCGGGTCCGCGCCTTTTCTCAGCCGCGCCCGGCGTACCGGGGCAGACCGGACTTGAAACTTTATGTCTGGTTAAGGGCATCTGTTCCGCCGCGTCGCCGGAGCTGATCGTCCTTGTCGACGCGCTCTGCGCACGTTCGGTCGAACGTCTCGCCGTGACCGTCCAGCTCGGCACGGGCGGCATCCGTCCGGGTTCCGGGCTTTACGCCGGAAGCGCCGCACTGAGCGCCGAAACGCTTGGCGTACCCGTGCTGGCGGTCGGCGTTCCGACCATCGTAGACTCTGCGACGCTGGTGCTGGACGCGCTCGAAGCCGCCGGTCTTTCCGAGCGGGACGACGAAGCGCTGTCCGGCGTTCTGACCGGCGGCAGACGCTTTTTCGTCACGCCGTCCGATGCGGACGGGACGGTGCGCCGGATGTCCGAGCTGCTCGCCGCCGCTCTGAACTGCGCGTTCGGCGCGTCCGCTTCCGGTCAGTCATAATCGGAAGCTGCGCCGCATATACTGTTTTCAGACTCTGAAATCATCTGTCGTCGAAAAAGGAGAGGTCAATGAACGGCTATGTTTCCTACGATCCCGTTACGCGCCGGATCCTTCCGGCGGTTCTGACCGCCGCGGGCGCGCTGTCGGTCTTGGGCTTTCTGATCCGCTTCGCCGCGGGAACGGGGGAGCTTTTTTCCCCTGCGCTGACGGCAGAGAGCTGCTTTCATTATCCGGCTGTTCCTGTTATGCCCGAACGCTCCGAGCTGTCCATGCGGCTTCTGTCCTCCGCCTTTTTCGGCAGTGAAGCGGGGCTGTTCGATTCGGGCGAAGAAAACACCGGCGTCTCAAATCTGCCGCCTCCCGCTTCCCGCGTGGAACAGTCGCTGCCCTCGGACGAAATGGGACCGGACAGCGCGCTCAGCGAGCTTTCACCGGTCGATCTCTACGCCTTCGACTATACCCTTCTGAAAGCCGGAGAGCTTGCGCTGCTGCCGTATGATCTCAGCCGGGGCGCGGCGGGCGGCGAGATCCTCTTTTCCAATACGACCTCGCTTGTCTGCGACGCGGACAGAGCGCTCGCCGCCGCCTATCCGATCACGTCGCCTTATCCGGCGCTCAGAACAGGCACAGCCGGTCTGTCGGACGCGCAAACCGAACCTTTGGTACTGATCCTGCACACGCACGGGACCGAAGCGTTCGCACCGGAGGGTGCGGTCGGCATCCCGTCCGATTCGACCATGCGCAGCTCCGACCCGGCCGAAAATATGGTCGCTGTCGGCAGCGTCATGGCAGACCGGCTGAACGCGGCAGGCGTTCCGACCCTTCACTGCGAGACCATGCACGATCTCGAATCCTACGCCAATTCCTACATCTATTCCGCCGAGACCGTGCGGCGTTACCTGAAAGAGTATCCGTCGATCCAGTACATATTCGACGTGCATCGGGACGCCATTGCCGGCTCGTCCGGCGATCTTGTCAAGCCGGTCTGCCTTGTGAACGGCAAACCGTCCGCTCAGGTCATGCTGCTGGTCGGGACCAACGAAAAAGGAGCGGACCATCCCGACTGGGAGCAGAATCTTTCGGTCGCCGTCCGTCTCCAGCAGAAGCTGACGACAAAGTACGACCGCTTCGCCCGGCCGATCAACATCCGGGGCGCATCGTTCAACGAACAGTACCGCCCCGGCTTCCTGCTGATCGAGATCGGTTCCGCCGCCAACTCGCTGAGCGAAGCGAAAAACGCGGCGTCGGCGCTGGCGGATACCATCGCGGAGCTGATCCTCGAAAACTGCGCCTAATCGGCGTCGTCCATGACCGCTCCGAGGTCGGCGTACACAAAGTCGGGACGGTCGCAGGGAGCGGCTTTTTCCACGTCGCTCATCTTCGTTTCACCCGACAGCACCAGTACGGCGGTCACACCGTGCTTTCTGCCGAGCGCGATATCCGTATAGAGCCGGTCTCCGAAGACGCACATCTCGTCCCGCCCGAAGCCGGTCACTTCGCCGATCATATCGACCGTTTCGGCATAAGGCTTGCCGAAGTAGGTCGGCGTTTTACCGGTGGACGCCGTGACCAGCGCGGCAATAGCGCCGCTGTCCGGGATAAAGCCGGTCTCGGTCGGGCAGTTGAAGTCGGGATGCGTCGAAAGATACTCCGCTCCGCAGCGGATCATGCGGCAGGCGGCTTCGAGCTTTTCATAGGTCAGCGTCGTATCGAAGCTCGTGACCACGATATCCGCCTGCCCGGACGGCTCCGCAAGCGGGATCCCGCCCTCGCGGAACTGTTTTTCAAGTTCAGGCGTTCCGACGAGGTAGACGTTCTTCCCGACCCTGTGACGGCGAAGAAACTCGATGGTCACGTCTCCCGACGTGAGGATCTCGTCCGGCGCGGGCGAGAAGCCGAGCCGCGTCAGCTTATCAAGATAGAATTCGGGCGAATGGGAAGCGTTGTTGGTGAAAAACAGCACGCGCTTCCCGCTTTCACGTAAGAGCCGGATGAATCTCACCGCACAGTCGAAAACCTGTCCGCCGAGATAGATCGTGCCGTCCATATCGAAAATATAGAGCTTTTTTTCCGATAATTCTTTTTTCATTTTGTCAGAGCAGCGCCGATAACCGTTCCGAACTGCGCGTTATCGGGAATGATGAAATTCAGGTCGAACATGGTGTTGAGGTTGCCGAAGATCTCGGGCGCTTTGACAAGCGTGGTCAGATTGCCGGTCAGCACGATATCGCGCAGCTTGTAATTGCGCGCGGCGAACATGGCGACCATGGCGATCGTTTCAAACACCATATTGATGATACCGAGCGCAATGTCGGACTTTGTGGCGAGGTCGCTGATGTTGCCGAAATTGGAAGCGGTCATCTTGTCCGGCGCGCCGGGGAGGATGTTTTTCTTTGAGATATTGCCGATGCGCCAGTCGATCATATCGAGATTGCCGTTTTCCGCCAGTTCCTGAATGTGAGCGATATCGTCCATGCCGAGCATACGCTTGGACAGACCGACCAGCGTACCGCCGCCCACGCCCGTACCGCCGAGATATTCCATTTTCGCACCGCGGCGCGCGTGGATCAGCGCCGTACCGGTGCCAAGGCTGGCGATGATCGCCTCGTCAAGCCCCGACAGATAGAGACCGCCCAGACCGATACAGTCAAATTCGGAAACATGTTCGCATTTGAGACCGTAGATCGGCTTGGTGATCTTGGACGAGCCGACGCCCGTGACCTTGATGATCTCGATATCGGAAAGCTCGATGTTGTTCTGATCGGTAAATTTTCCGAACGCGCCGTAAAGCGCCGTAATGGGATCGGTCGCGCGGACAAAGATCGGCTGGATCAGCCGTTCGGTGCCGTTTTCCTTTGTAAAGCCGACGATTTTCGTGGTGCTTCCGCCGACGTCAATTCCTATGACTACACTCATGATAGGTTCATCCTTGTGACTTTTCTGTTGTTTTTCCGCCGACAGGCGATTCACCGCTGTAAAGCGGATCTACCGCTGTAAAGCGGACAGGCGGGCTGACAGCGCTGCCATAATATCATTATACACACTTCCCCGCAAGTTTGCAATCGTCAAACTGCCTAAACTTGCACCTCTATGGCTGCTGCCTGACAAAAAATCGGAAAAAGACGAGTCTCATACGCACAAAAAGGACGCTTGCGCGTCCTTTTTGTGCGGGAAGATGACTTATTCAGCCTTTTCTTCGGCTTTCTTGTCGTCCTTCTTCTCGTCAGCCTTTTCGTCCTTCTTGACGTTGTCGTACTTGGTGAGCTTGATGAGAGCCATTTCGGCTGCATCGCCTCTGCGCGGTCCGAGCTTGTAGATCTGGGTGTAACCGCCGGCCACATCCGCATAATCCGGTGCGATCTGTTCGAACAGCTTCTTGACGACGTCCTCCTTCGTGATGAAGGAAAGGGCTGCACGGCGGCTTGCAAGTGTATTTGCCTTACCGAGAGTAATCATCTTGTCGGTGAGGGCACGAACCTCCTTGGCACGGGTCAGGGTGGTTTCAATAGCTCCATTTTCAAGCAGATAAGTTACCATGCCTCTGAGCATTGCTTTTCTGTGCGCGGTAGGTCTGCCGAGCTTTCTGGTTCCGGGCATTGGGATTCCCTCCTTTGTGCGTAAATTCTCGTAGTTTTAGTTGGATATCGGGGTCGGACAAGACCGGGAGAGCCGGTCTTATTCCTCCTCTTTCTTCAGGTCGAGACCGAGGGAGTGCAGCTTCTGAATGACTTCCTCGAGCGATTTCTTACCGAGGTTGCGGACCTTGATCATGTCCTCCTCGGTGCGGTTGGTCAGATCCTCAACCGTGTCGATGCCGGCACGCTTCAGGCAGTTGAAGCTGCGTACCGACATGTCAAGCTCCTCAATGGTCATCTCAAGAACTTTTTCCTTAATGGTCTCTTCGCGCTCGACCATGATCTGCTGCTTCTGCACATCATCCGAAAGATCGACGAAGAGATTGAGATGCTCGTTGAGTATCTTGGCGCCAAGTGAGATAGCTTCCTTAGCTGAAATTGTTCCGTTCGTCAGTACTTCAAGCGTTAATTTGTCGTAATCGGTATTGCTTCCGACACGGGTATTCTCAACCGTGTAATTGACGTTGTACACGGGAGTGTAGATCGAGTCGGTGTAGATCAAACCGATCACAGAGGGGTTATTCTGCTTGTTCTTCTCCTGAGATACATATCCTCTGCCGTGATCGAAGGTCAGCTCCATGTAGAAGCGGGTCCCCTCGGAAACGGTAGCAATGTGATGCTCCGGATTCAGGATCTCGATATCAGCGTCCTGCTTGATATCGCCTGCCGTCACATTTGCCTGACCGTTGACGTCGATGGTGACAGTCTTCGGACCGCTCGTGTGCAGCTTGGCGGTAATGCCCTTGACGTTGAGTACGATTTCGGTGACGTCCTCCTTGACGCCGGGGATCGTGGAAATCTCATGGAGAACGCCGTCGATCTTGATGCTTACTACCGCGACACCGGGAAGTGAGCTAAGAAGAACTCTGCGCAGCGAATTGCCGAGAGTGATACCGTAACCGCGCTCCAAAGGCTCGACAATGAACTTGCCGCTCTTGCCATCCTCGCTCAAATTAACGGTCGCAATATTGGGCTTCTCTATTTCTATCATTCAATAACCCTCCTATGAATATAAACACAGCCTTTTGGCCTCATGGTATATCGGAGGCTGTTATTACTTGGAATACAATTCAACTATGAGCTGCTCTTCAAACTCGAAGTCAACGTCATCACGTGCGGGAAGCGTGATAACCTTGGCAACTGCGTTTTCCTTGTCGATCTCAAGCCACTTCGGGCTGAGCTTGCCTGCCATGGCTTCGATCAGACCCTTGATCTTCTCGGAGGAACGGCTGGTTTCATCAACGGTAACGACATCACCTGCATTCAGGATGATGGACGGGATATTGACCTTCTTGCCATTCAGCTTGAAGTGGTTGTGACGGACGAGCTGGCGGGCTTCCTTGCGGCTTTCTGCCATGCCCATTCTGTAAACAACGTTGTCAAGACGGCGCTCGAGAAGCTGGAGCAGGTTTTCGCCGGTCATGCCTTCCTTCTTGTCTGCAAGCTCGAAGTAGGTATGGAACTGCTTTTCCTGTACGCCGTAATATCTCTTGGCCTTCTGCTTTTCACGAAGCTGCATATTATATTCGCTGGACTTGTGCTTAGCTGCGCCGTGCTGACCCGGTGCGGTGCCTCTCTTGGTGATCGAGCACTTATCGGACAGGCAGCGGTCGCCCTTCAGAAACAGCTTGCAGCCTTCTCTGCGGCAGAGTCTGCATGCAGAGCCAGTATATCTTGCCATTGTAGTGTACCCTCCCTTGTTTTTTGATTAAACACGTCTGCGCTTAGGAGGACGGCAGCCGTTGTGAGGAATCGGCGTAACGTCCTTGATAAGGCTGATGTCGAGGCCGGTAGCCTGAAGAGCGCGGATTGCGGATTCGCGTCCTGCGCCCGGACCCTTGACGTAAACATCGACGGTCTTCATGCCGTGGTCGATCGCGCCCTTGGCAGCGGTTTCAGCAGCCATCTGAGCTGCATAAGGAGTAGACTTTCTGGAACCCTTGAAGCCCAGCTCTCCTGCGGAAGCCCACGAAACTGCGTTGCCCGCAACGTCGGAAATGGTGACGATGGTGTTGTTGAAGGTTGCGCAGATATGAGCGGCACCCTTTTCAATGTTCTTGCGTTCACGACGCTTCTTGACAACCTTCTTTGCGGCAGCCTGTGCTTTAGCCATTTTCGGTCACTCCTTTACTTCTTCTTATTTGCGATGGTCTTTGCGGGACCCTTTCTGGTTCTCGCGTTGGTCTTGGTGCGCTGTCCTCTTACGGGCAGGCCCTTTCTATGTCTGATACCGCGATAGCAGTTGATTTCGATCATGCGCTTGATGTCAAGCGAAACGTCACGGCGGAGGTCGCCCTCTACGTGGTAGTTCTTTTCGATTTCTTCTCTCAGCTTAGCGGTATCTTCCTCAGTGAGGTCCTTCGCGCGCTTATCAGGATCGATCCCGGTCTTTTCGAGAATGTCCATTGCGCTCTTTCTGCCGATACCGTAGATGTAGGTGAGAGCGATTTCAACTCTCTTCTGGTTCGGAATATCAACACCGGCAATACGTGCCATTCGTTAATTCACCCCTTTTAACTTTGTAGGAATCAGTCTTGTTCGGAAAGATCAGCCCTGTCTCTGCTTGTGCTTCGGGTTCTCGCAGATGACCATAACGTGACCTTTTCTCTTGATGATCTTGCACTTTTCGCAGATCTTCTTAACGGACGGTTTCACTTTCATTGTGTACACCATGCCTTTCTCACGTCACTGTGAACTTTGTTTGATAGCGGACAGGCATTCACGCGGTCGGCGAATTACTTCGCTCTCCAGGTGATGCGCCCCTTCGTCAGGTCATAGACGGTCATTTCGACCGTGACCTTGTCGCCGGGGAGAATCTTGATATAATTCATGCGGAGCTTTCCCGAAATATGAGCGGTGATGATATGCTTATTGGGAAGCTCTACTTTGAATACGGCGTTCGGCAGAGCCTCAACGACCGTACCCTCAAACTCAACAACGTCATCCTTAGGCAGAATAATCCCTCCTTCGAGCAATGTGGTGAAAAGTTAATCGACCTTTGTCAGAACGATCACGCCGTCGTCGGTAATCGCAATCGAGTGTTCATAGTGTGCCGACAGCGAGCCGTCCGCCGTCACGACCGTCCATTTGTCCTTCAGCTCCCTGACCTCATAGCTTCCGACGTTGACCATAGGCTCGACCGCGATGGTCATGCCCGCGCAAAGACGGACGCCGCGTCCCTTGGTGCCGAAGTTCGGAACATCCGGCGCTTCGTGAAGCTCGGCACCCACACCGTGTCCGACGTACCGGCGCACGACCGAAAAGCCGTTCGCTTCGACGTAAGACTGAATGGCATAGCCGATATCGCCGATCCGGTTTCCGGGCTTTGCCTCGGCGATTCCCTTCCAGAAGCTCTGAGACGTTACCTCGATCAGACGCTTGGCTTCATCGCTCACCCTGCCCACCGGGAAGGTGTTTGCGCTGTCGCCGGTGAAGCCCTTGTAAAAGGCTCCGACGTCGATTTTCACGATATCCCCTTCTTCGACGACGCGGGAGCCGGGGATGCCGTGGATAACCTGATCGTTGATGCTGATGCAGGCGCGTCCGGGAAAGCCGCCGTAGCCGAGGAACGTGGGCTTCGCGCCGCATTTTTCAATGTAGCGGCGAATGATCGCGTCCAGCTGTCCGGTGGTGATGCCGGGCTTGATGGATTCGCCGGCAAGCGCGAGCGCTTCGCCGGTGATCCGGCCCGCTTCGCGCATCAGCCTGATCTGCTCTGCATTTTTGACAAATATCATGAATTTAATCTGCCTTGCCTTTTCGTTTCGACGAGAGCAAGCGTCAGTGCCGTGGTATCGGCGACTTCTTCCTGTCCGATCACCGTTTCGAGCTTTCCGAGCTTCTGATAGAAACCGATCAGCGGCTCGGTCTGCGCGTGGTAGGTGACAAGGCGATCCTTGACGACCTCCGGCGCGTCATCCTTACGGATGGTGAGCGGCTCGCCGCACTTGTCGCAGGTGCTGCCGTCAGCCGAAGGATTGTAGACCGTATGGTAGCTGGCGCCGCATTTCGCGCACACCCGTCTGCCAGACATTCTCTCGACGATTTTTTCATCCGGGACTTCGATGTCAATGACGAGATCGATCGAAACGCCCATCTCCTCAAGTGCTTCCGCCTGAGGAACGGTTCTGGGAAAGCCGTCTAAGATGAAGCCGTTCCGGCAGTCATCTGCGGCGAGTCTTTCCTTGATGATTCCGATTACCACATCGTCCGGGACCAGTGCGCCTTTTTCGGTAAACTGCTTTGCCGCTTTTCCCATTTCGGTCTGATTCCTGATTGCTTCTCTTATGATTGCGCCCGTGGAAACAGAAGGGATCGCGTACTTTTCCGAGACGATCTCAGCCTGCGTGCCTTTTCCGGCACCGGGTGCGCCCAAGAAAATCATATTCATAAATCTTACTCCAAAATATTCAAGTGGTGTGACCGGACCTTCGGACGGACCGAAGGTCCGGAGCTTTATTACTCAAGGAAGCCCTTGTAATGGCGCATGGTCATCTGAGCTTCGATCTCACGTGCGGTTTCAACGGCAACACCGACCACGATGATGATCGAGGTGCCGGCGAAAGCGACGCCGGAGAGACGGTTCCCTGCGATCATGTTGATGATCAACGGGAGAACTGCGATTACAGCAAGGAAGAACGCGCCCAGAAGCGTGATCCGGTTCAGAACCTTGGTGATGTAATCGGAGGTCGGCTTGCCCGGACGGATACCGGGGATGAAGCCGCCGTTCTTCTTCAGGTTGTTCGATACCTCGATCGGGTTGAACGAGATCGCGATATAGAAGTAAGAGAAGAAGATAAGGAGTACCATCAGAATGATGATGTATACCGGCGAAGTGTAGGAGAAGATCTTCTGGAAACCGGCCCAGAAGGAACCTTCGGCAGGCGTCGGGAAGAACATCATGATGGTGCTGGGAAGTGCGAGAATGGAGTTTGCGAAGATGATCGGCATGACGCCCGCCATATTGAGCTTCAGCGGGAGCGTGCTGCTCTGACCGCCGTACATCTTTCTGCCGACGACGCGCTTTGCGTACTGGATCGGCAGACGGCGCTCGGAGTTGTTCATGAAGATGATGAACACGACCATAGCGCATCCGATGAGGATGGTCAGGATCGCGAAGACGATGCCTGCGGCGCCGCTCTTGAACTGTTCGATGAGTTCAGCGCCGATCTGAGGCACGGACGAAACGATATTGGTGAACAGGAAAATGGAAATACCGTTGCCCACGCCGTTTTCGTTGATCTTTTCGCCGAGCCACATGATGAGTGCAGCGCCGGCAGAGTAGCAGGCGATAATGACGACAGCTTCAAAAACGCCGGCATCAGGAAGCAGAATCCCCCAGGATTTGATCAGCTTGTAGTAACCGAACGCGGTGATCAGACCGAGCGCAACGGTCACATAGCGGGTGATCCGGTTGATCTTCTTTCTGCCGTCCTCTTCCTTGCTCATGTTTTCAAGGGCGGGGATGGCGGTGCAGAGAAGCTGCATGATGATGGAAGCGTTAATGTACGGCTGAACGGAAAGTGCGAACAGGTTTGCCCGCGCAAAAGCGGAGCCGGACATAATGCTCAGATACTGGAACAGAGAACCGCTCGCAAATTGCGTGATGTAGTTGTAAGCATCAGAGCTGACGAACGGTACGGGAATTGCGCAGCCGATACGATACAGAACGACAATGAAGATGACATAGAGCATCTTCTTGCGCAGATCGGGCAGTGAAAAGGCGTTTTTGAGTGTCTTAAACACTTAGATCACCTCAGTCTTTCCGCCCGCTGCCTCGATCTTTTCCTTAGCAGTTGCCGAAAAGACTGATGCTTCAACGGTCAGCTTCTTGGTGATGTCACCGTTGCCTAACACTTTAAGTCCATCGCAAGCCTTGTTGAGAAGACCGGTCTCGATCAGGGTTGCCAGATTGACGACCGCGCCGTCCTCATAGACGTTAAGATCCTCCACATTGATGATCGCATAAACCTTCGAGAAGTGGTTGTGGAAACCTCTCTTCGGAAGTTTTCTGCTCAGCGGAATCTGACCGCCTTCAAAACCGGGTCTTACACCGCCGCCGGAGCGAGCGTTCTGACCCTTGTGTCCCTTGCCGGCCGTCTTGCCGTTACCGGAACCTGCGCCTCTGCCCTTGCGCCAAGCAGGGGTGTTGGAGCCTTCCGCAGGGGAAAGTTCATAGAGCTTCATTAGGTTTTTTCCTCCTTATAATGAATTTGTGAGATCCGGTAAAATTCATGATTTCCGGATCGTCTCTGTGCAGGGATAATTACACGTTTTCCTTCTTTACAAGGTGAGAAATAACCTTAACCTTGCCGCGGAGGACTTCGTTGTCTGCGTGAACGATGGAATCGCCGACCTTCTTCAGACCGAGGGATGCCGCGGTAGCCTTCTGGTTCTGCTTTGCAGCGATAAGGCTCTTTACAAGTGTTACTTTTACGTTTGCCATCTTAGTAAAGCCTCCTTATTTCGTTACAGCTTCTTTGCTGATGCCGCGCATCTGAGCGACCTGTTCAGCGTTGCGGAGCGTCTTCAAACCTTCAAAGGTTGCCTTGATGACATTGACCGGGTTGTTGGAGCGCAGGCACTTGGTACGGATATTCTTGATGCCGGCGCTTTCGATGACCGCACGGACTGCGCCGCCGGCGATAACGCCGGTACCGGGTGCAGCGGGCTTCAGCAGAACGCGGCCTGCGCCGAATTCGCCGATGATCTCGTGCGGGATCGTGGTGCCTCTCATGGAGACCTCGATCATGTTCTTCTTTGCATCCTCGATGCCCTTGCGGATTGCTTCCGGAACCTCGGCAGCCTTGCCGAGACCGTAGCCTACGTGACCGTTGCCGTCGCCGACAACCATCAGCGCGGTGAATCTTGCGACACGACCGCCCTTGACCGTCTTGGACACACGTCTGATGCAGACGGTGGTCTCAGTCAGCTCAAGTGCTGCCGGATCAAAAGTAAGTTTTGCCATTGTTTGCCACATACGGGGGATAATACCCCGTTTCCTCTCATTCAATATTTGGTGAATTTGATTCACACAAACCGTGTATAAACTGGTCTTTTTCGCTCTGAGTTCCGCGGAAGCCTTAGAACTTCAGACCGCCTTCTCTTGCACCTTCTGCAAGCTCCAATACACGACCGTGGTAAACGTAACCGCCTCTGTCGAAAACGACTTCGGAGATTCCCTTTTCAACTGCGCGCTCGGCAATCAGCTTGCCGACCTTCTTTGCTGCTTCCTTGTTTCCGCCGATACCGCCGAATTCCTTTTCAAGGGAGGAAGCGGATGCAAGCGTTACGCCCGCAACATCGTCGATGACCTGCGCGCGGATGTTGTTAAGCGAACGATATACGCAGAGACGCGGACGGGAAGCAGTGCCGGAAATCTTGGCTCTGACTCTCTTGTGTCTCTTAAGACGCTGGATATTACTATCCTTTCTCGATACCATGCAAGTCCACTCCTTTCTTTATTTACCGGTCTTTCCGGCTTTACGGCGAATGTACTCGCCTTCGTACTTGATGCCCTTGCCGAGGTACGGTTCAGGCGGTCTCTTTGCGCGGATCTGAGCCGCTACCTGACCGACGTTCTGCTTGTTGATACCGGTCACGATGATCTCGGTCTGAGAAGGGACCTCAAACTTGATATCGTCGAACTCGTTGAACTCGATCGTGTGGGAATAACCGAGGTTGAGGACCAGCTTGCTGCCGGACTTCTGCGCTCTGTAACCGACACCATTGATCTCGAGCTTCTTCCTGTAACCGTTGGTAACGCCTTCGACCATGTTGGCGATCAGCGTGCGGGTCAGACCATGAAGAGCACGGTCTTCCTTGTCGTCGGTGGGACGTTCTACGAGAACAGCCGCGCCTTCGACCTTGATGGTCATTCTGGTGCTGAAGGACTGGGTGAGGGTACCCTTCGCGCCCTTAACGGTAACGACGTTGCCGTCTGCCACTTTTACTTCGACGCCGGCGGGAACAGCGATCGGCTTTCTTCCAATTCTGGACATTTTTCTTCCTCCCGTCTTACCATACGAACGCAAGGACTTCGCCGCCGACGTTGGCAGCGCGTGCAGCCTTGTCGGTCATGATGCCCTTGGACGTGGAAATGATGGCGATTCCGAGGCCGTTCATGACCTTCGGCATATCCTCGCAGTTCGAGTAAATGCGGAGACCCGGCTTGGAAACTCTGCGAAGACCCTTGATGATCTTGGACTTGCCCTGACCATACTTGAGGGTGATTCTGATGACGCCCTGCTTGCCGTCTTCGATGACCTGATAGGACTTGATGTAGCCTTCGCTTAACAGGATGTCGGCGATCGCCTTCTTCATGTTGGAAGCGGGAACATCGACGGTGGCGTGCTTTGCGTCGTTTGCGTTTCTGATACGCGTCAGCATATCAGCGATAACGTCTGAAATCTGCATTTTTTATCCTCCTTTATGCAAGTACGCTTGAACCCTTGCTGCCGGGGTTTGACCCGGCCTGCAACCGGTGGTTAAGCTCGCCCCTTATAGGAGGGGCTTGCTTCCTTCCGATAAGATTGGAGCGATGAACGTTATTGACTTTGTTGTGGTGAAATTACCAGGATGCTTTTCTTACGCCCGGGATCTCGCCCTTGTAAGCGAGCTCGCGGAAGCAGATACGGCAGATGCCGTACTTTCTGAGGTAAGCATGAGGACGACCGCAGATCTTGCAGCGGTTGTACTCACGGGTGGAGAACTTCTGCGGCTTCTGCTGCTTCAGGATCATAGATTTCTTTGCCATTGTTATTCTCCTCCTTAGTCCTTTGCAAAGGGCGCGCCCATCAGAGTGAGCAGCTCTCTTGCTTCCTCGTCGTTCTGAGCGGTGGTAACGAACGCGATGTCCATACCGCGGATCTTCTCGATCTTATCGTATTCGATCTCCGGGAAGATGAGCTGTTCCTTCAGACCGAGGGAGTAGTTGCCTCTGCCGTCGAATGCGTTGGGGTTGATACCCTTGAAGTCGCGGACACGCGGGAGAGCGAAGTTGAAGAGTCTGTCCATGAACTCATACATTCTTTCGCCGCGGAGCGTGACCTTGACGCCGATCTTCATGCCCTGACGGAGCTTGAAGTTTGCGACCGACTTCTTTGCGTAGGTCGGAACGGCCTTCTGACCGGTGATCATCGAAATCTCGTCGATAACGGTGTCGATGACCTTTGCGTTTTCCTTAGCGTCGCCGGTACCGACGTTGACGACGATCTTGTCGAGCTTCGGGATCTGCATCGGGCTCTTATACGCGAACTTCTTCATGAGCGCGGGAGCGACTTCGCTTACATAGTAATCTTTCAGTCTTGCCATGATCTATCCCTCCACTCACAGATTTTCGCCGCATTTTGCGCAAACGCGGACCTTTTTGCCGTCGACGATCTTAGCCTTGGCACGGACGCCCTTGCCGCACTTTGCGCAGAAGATCTGGACCTTGTCGGCGTACATAGCGCCTTCGACCTTGACGATGCCGCCTGCCTCGCCCTCGCGGCGCGGCTTTGCGTGCTTCGTCACGACGTTGATCTCGGATACGATAACCTTGCCTTCCTTGGGGGAAACCTCAAGGACCTTGCCCTTCTTGCCCTTGTCGTCGCCGGAGATCACAATAACGGTATCGTCTTTCTTGACGTGAACCTGATTGCTCATTTCAGATACCTCCTATTATAATACTTCGGGTGCGAGGGAGAGGATCTTCAGGTAATCGCCTTCACGAAGCTCTCTTGCCACCGGACCAAAGATACGGGTGCCCCTCGGGGTCTTGTCGTCCTTGATGATGACGGCTGCGTTATCGTCGAACTTGATGTAAGAACCGTCGGCACGCTTGAGTCCCTTAACGCTTCTTACTACGACTGCCTTGACGACCTCGCCCTTCTTGACAACGCCGCCGGGTGTTGCTTTTTTTACAGCGCAAATTACGATATCGCCGATGTTGGCGTATCTGCGAGCGGTGCCTCCGATGACGCGGATGCACATGAGCTCCTTTGCACCTGTATTATCGGCAACCTTCATAAGTGTCTGTTGCTGAATCACAGTGCTTATCCTCCTTGCTTCGGCACGCTTCGACGTACCTACTTATTTTAAGCCTTCTGAGACGAATCGACTTATTTTGCCTTTTCGATGATCTCAACAAGACGCCATCTGATGGTCTTGGTGAGAGGTCTGGTTTCCATAACGCTTACCTTGTCGCCGATGCCGCATTCGTTCTTTTCATCGCGAACGTGGATCTTGACGGTGCGCTTGATGACCTTGCCGTAGATGGGATGCTTGACGTTATCGTAGATCGCAACGACGCACGCCTTATCCATCTTGTCGCTGACAACGATGCCGACGCGGGTCTTTCTCAGATTGCGCTCTGCTGCTTCACTCATGACTTTTCTCCTTCCTTAGGTTAAGCGTTCTTCTCTTGAAGAATCGTCATCACGCGCGCGATATCCTTCTTGACATCGGCAATCTTATGCGGATTGTCGAGCTGGTTGATCGCGTGCTGGAAGCGGAGATTGAAAAGCTCGTTCTTCAGCTCCTTGAGCTTTGCGTTCAGCTCTTCGCTGGTCATCTCTCTGAACTCTTTCGCTTTCACGGCTTATTCCTCCCCTTCGCTTGTCGCGGTTTCTTTCATGACGAACTTGGTCTTGATCGGGAGCTTGTGACCTGCAAGACGCATAGCCTCGCGTGCCTCTTCCTCCGTGATGCCGTCCATCTCGAACAGGATCCTGCCCGGCTTGACGACTGCGACCCAGTACTCGGGAGAACCTTTACCGGAACCCATTCGGGTCTCGGCAGGCTTTTCGGTAACGGGCTTATCCGGGAAGATCTTGTTCCATACCTGTCCGCCGCGCTTTACGTAACGGGTCATAGCGATACGGGCTGCTTCGATCTGGTTGCTGGTGATCCATGCCGGTTCCAGAGCAACAAGACCGTAGGTGCCGTTGGAAATGACGTTGCCGCGCAGAGCCTTGCCCTTCATTCTGCCGCGCTGTACACGTCTGTACTTCACTCTCTTAGGCATTAACATGGTGATTACTGCTCCTTTCTGCCGGCGTTGTTGTTTCCGCGGTCGCCGCGAGGAGCGCGGTCTCTGCGGTCACGACGATCACGGCGGTCGCCGCGCTCGTTCTTGTCGAAGGCCTTCGGAGGCTTCGGCTGTTCAACGGCGACTCTTGCAGCCGCACCGTTGAGGATCTCGCCCTTGTAGATCCAGACCTTGATGCCGATCTTGCCGTAGGTGGTGTTTGCTTCATAGAAACCGTAGTCGATGTCGGCACGGAGAGTCTGAAGCGGAATGGTACCTTCGTGATAATGCTCGGTTCTTGCGATCTCGGCGCCGCCCAGACGACCGCCGCAGCAGACCTTGATGCCCTTTGCGCCGGACTTGATGGTTCTGCCGATGCACTGCTTCATAGCGCGGCGGAACGAAATTCTGCGTTCGAGCTGGCTTGCGATGTTCTCAGCAACGAGCTGAGCGTTCATGTCAGGATTTCTGATCTCGATGACGTTGACCGAAACAGGCTTCTTGACGATGGACTCGATTTCAAGGCGGAGCTTTTCGATCTCCGTGCCGCCCTTGCCGATGATCGGACCGGGCTTTGCGCAGTGGATGAATACTCTGACCTTCTGGCTGTCGCGTTCGATCTCAACCTTCGGAACGCCGGCTGCCTGGAGCTTTTCCTTGAGATACTTTCTCAGGTTGTAGTCGGATACGAGGGTGTCGCCGAACTCTTCGTCGCGGACGTACCATCTCGAATCCCAGTTCTTAATAACGCCGACCCGTAAGCCGTGCGGATTAACTTTCTGACCCATACCGGTAGATGAACCTCCTTTTCGGATTATTCCTTTTCCTTGACTGCGAGCGTAATGTGGCTCGTTCTCTTGTTGATGCGGAACGCTCTGCCCTGTGCTCTCGGCATGATTCTCTTAAGAGTCGGACCGGGGCATACGAAGCATTCGGAAACGTAGAGCTTCGATCTGTCCATGCCGAAGTTGTTCTCAGCGTTCGCCATTGCGCTCTTCAGGAGCTTTACAAGATATTCGGACGCGCTCTTGGGAGTGTTCTTCAGAATACCCAGAGCAGTTTCGGCGTCCTTACCTCTGATCAGGTCGAGCACGATGCTGACCTTGCGAGGAGAAATTCTCACATACTTGAGGTATGCTTTAGCTTCAGTAGCTGCCATTTGTAGGATTTGCCTCCCTTCGCTTAGAGCGATAAAAAGTTGACATTCAGTCTATAATCAGTTGCCGTTATTCGAGGTCTTGGAGCCTGCGTGACCCTTGAAGGTTCTGGTGGGCGCGAACTCACCGAGCTTGTGTCCGACCATATCTTCGGTAACGTATACCGGGACGTGCTTGCGGCCGTCGTGGACCGCGATGGTGTGACCGACGAATTCCGGATAGATTGTAGAAGCGCGCGACCATGTCTTGAGAACTTTCTTTTCGTTCTTTGCGTTCATGGCTTCGATTCTGTCAAAAAGCTTCTTTTCAACAAAAGGGCCTTTTCTAAGACTTCTGCTCATTTAATGGTGCCTCCTTCTCTCTTACTTACCGTTTCTGGACTTTACGATGAACTTGTTGGTGCGAGCCTTCTTGTTTCTGGTCTTATAACCGTTGGTAGGCTTGCCCCAGGGAGTAACAGGAGACGGACGACCGATCGGAGCGCGGCCCTCGCCGCCGCCGTGAGGGTGGTCGCAGGGGTTCATGACGGAACCGCGGACGTGAGGACGAATGCCTCTGTGGCGGGTCTTGCCGGCCTTGCCGAGCTTGACGTTCTCATGCTCGATGTTGCCGACCTGACCGATCGTAGCAACGCAGTCCAGACGGATGAGGCGGACTTCGCCGGAAGGAAGTCTGACCTGAGCCATGCCGTTTTCCTTTGCCATCAGCTGAGCTGCGGCGCCGGCGGAACGGACGAGCTGACCGCCCTTGCCGGGGTAAAGCTCGATGTTGTGGATGAACGTACCGACCGGGATATTGCCGACCGGAAGGGTATTGCCGACCTTGATATCGGCTTCAGCGCCTGCATAAACGGTATCGCCGTCGGTCAGGCCGTTCGGAGCGATGATATACTTTCTGGTGCCGTCTTCGTACTCAACGAGCGCGATGTAAGCGGTTCTGTTCGGGTCGTATTCGATGCCGATGACCTTTGCGCCTGCGCCGAGAGTATTTCTCTTGAAGTCAATGATTCTGTACTTCTTCTTGTTGCCGCCGCCCATGTGGCGAACGGTGATCTTGCCGTAGCTGTTGCGACCGGCAGTCTTCTTCAGAATGACAGTCAGATTCTTCTCTGCGCTGAACTTGGTAACTTCAGCGAAGGAAGGATCGCTCATGTGTCTTCTCGACGGAGTAGTGGGTTTGTAAGCAGTGGACATTTTTCACTCCTCCTCAATTACATCATGCCGTCGAAGAACTCGATGGTCTTGGATTCGGGCGTCAGGGTGACGATCGCCTTTTTCCATTCAGAGGTAAAGCCCTGATGGTAACCGAGTCTCTTCGGCTTCTTCTTCATGCTGATGGTGTTGACGCATAAAACGTCAACCTTGAAGAGCTCCTCGACCGCCTTGGCGATCTCGGGCTTCGTTGCGCCGTCCATGACCTTGAAGGTGTACTTCTTGTCAGCGGTCATTGCCATGCTGGCTTCGGTGATGATCGGCTTTACGATAATATCATGAACCGTTTTCATTATGCGTAAACCTCCTCCATCTTTTCAGCCGCGCCCTTGGCTACGATGAACTTGTCGCAGTTGAGGACGTCGTAAACGTTCAGAGTGTTTACGAGTGCGGTCTTGACGCCCGGAATGTTTGCCATGCTCTTGATGACCTTCGCGTCGTTCTCTGCGAGAACCACGAGAGCCTTCTTCTCGGAACCGAGAGCCTTGAGCATATTGACCATGGTCCTGGTCTTGTACTCTTCGGCTGCAATCGCGTCGACAACGATCATGTCGCCGTCGGCAACCTTAGAGGAAAATGCGCTCTGGAGAGCGATTCTCTTGACCTTCTTGTTAAGCTCGAAGCGATAGCTTCTGGGCTTCGGACCAAGGGCGACGCCGCCGTGCGTCCACTGGGGAGCGCGGGTGGAACCCTGTCTTGCGTGACCGGTGCCCTTCTGCTTCCACGGCTTCTTGCCGCCGCCGGAAACTTCGGTGCGGGTCTTCGTGGACTGAGTGCCCTGTCTCTGATTTGCGAGGTAAGATTTGACAGCGATATGGAGAACCGCACCGTTTACCTCTGCGCCGAATACGGCGTCAGACAAGGTGATCTCGCCGACTTCCTTGCCGGCCATATCAAGAACCTTCATGTTAGGCATAGTGATTTCCTCCTTCCGCTTTATGCTTTGACAGAATCGCGGAGGAATACGATGTTGCCGCGGGAACCGGGAACGGCGCCCTTGACTGCGATGATATTCTTTTCCGCGTCTACTTTGACTACTTCAAGGTTGAGAACCGTGGACTTGACGTTGCCGTACTGACCGGCCATCTTCTTGTTCTTGAAAACACGGGACGGCGAAGAGTTCGGACCCATCGAACCGACCTGACGGTGAACAGGACCGGTACCGTGCGTCATGCGGAGGTGATGATGGTTCCATCTCTTGATCGAGCCGGTATAGCCGTGGCCCTTGGATGTGCCGGTTACATCGACCTTTTCGCCTGCGGCGAAGGTATCGGCGGCAATCTTGGCTCCGACTTCCATAGCGGCTGCGTCCTCAAGACGGAATTCCTTCAGGTACTTCACGTTTTCGACGCCTGCTTTTTTGCAGTGACCGATCTCGGCCTTGGTCATGTGCTTTTCCTTGACGCCGCCAAAGCCGAGCTGAACAGCGTCGTAGCCGTCGTTTTCCGCGGTCTTTTTCTGCACTACGGTGCAGGGACCTGCTTCAATGACGGTGACCGGGATGACGTTTCCGTTCTCATCGAAGATCTGGGTCATACCGATTTTTCTTCCGATAATGCCTTTTTTCATTTTGTTCCTCCAATGATTATTGGTTGACGTTTGAATTTTCCGTCTTTCATGAAGGCGGATACGCCAACTTGACCTTTGGTTTTCCGCTTGCGTTCGCGGACGGGGTTCAGCGGGACGATCTTACCGAAGCATCAGAGCTTGATTTCGATCTCGACGCCGGCGGGTAATTCGAGGGTGGTCAGTGCTTCGACTGTTTTCTGCGACGGCTTCACGACGTCGATGAGGCGCTTGTGGGTTCTCAGCTCGAACTGTTCGCGGCTGTCCTTGTACTTATGGACGGCGCGAAGGATCGTGATGATCTCTTTCTCCGTGGGGAGCGGGATCGGTCCGGAAACGGTTGCGCCGTTTCTCTTCGCGGTCTCGACGATCTTCTGAGCAGCCTGGTCGATGAGCGTGTGGTCGTAGCTCTTCAGACGAATTCTGATTTTCTCCGTTACTGCCATGGGTTTGCTTCCTCCTTCTTTGATTTGGAGGGCGGTTTCATGAAACACTGTACCGGGTGTTTCCCGGCAGTCCTTTAAGAACGCCGCGCTTTTTTCCGCGGCGGCGGGAAGTCGGGAAGCTCACGGAGACAGCGTTTGATTTGACAACGCCCGGTTAAATATCGGACATACTCCGGTGAAAATTACCAGCAGCGGATCCCCCTTGGCGCTTTTACACGCTGCCGGGTGTTTCCGGAAACTGCAACCTTTCACCATAAAACGCACGTCAACGTTACTATTATACCTCAGTTTACCGGAAATTGCAATAGTTTTCGGATAAATAACTCCCGGTCCCGCTTATGAATTTTGAAGATTTCTCAGCTAATTTTTTATGCATCATGCACATATTCCGTCCGACCCTGCCGGATGCGAAAAAAATTGTTCCTATTTTTCCAAGTACCCTGTCATTTGTTAATGATATGTTAATATCTGCGCGTTATAATAAAGGAAATATGGTTTTCCGACATACGGAAGGACGGTAATCACATGAACACAAAACGCTTCTCCCTTATTTCCCTTCTCGCCGCCGCGCTGATCGGACTGACCGCTGCGGGCGTGCGGATTCTTCTGACGATCTCAAGCTATGATTCGGTATACGGCGTCTATGACCACGGCGCGGTGCCGCCCGTTGTCTGCGGCTGGCTTCTGGCCGCCGCCTGCGCGCTTCTTTTCGCGCTCGGTCATCTCGGCGCAAAGAGCCTTCCGCCGCATCCGATGAACCGTATGTGCGACGGTACGATCTTCGCCGCCTGCATGGCAGGCTTCCTGTCTTTCTCAGATTTTATTCTTACCATAATCAACAGCGTCCGGGGCTTTCACGCATCTATGCTCGGTCTCTGCCGGGCGGTCGCCGCGGTCTTCGCGTTTATCTATTTCCTGCTGCTTCTCAAAGCAAAGCTGAAACAGCCGGTCTCGCTGAGCTTCTTCTCCTTCATGCCCCTGATCTGGTGCGTGTTCTATCTGATTGAAATCTATTTCGACAAGTCCACGCTGGTCGTCAGTCCGAACAAAACGATGAATATGCTCGCACTGCTCGCCGCCATGGTCGGATTTCTGATGGAAGCGCGTCTCCATCTCGGTTTTGCCGAAACAAGGCTGTACAGCGGCGTCATGTGCTTCGCGCCGGTCCTGCTGCTCACGTCTTCCCTGCCGAACATGATCATATCGGAGCGTCTTTCGATCGGGAGCGCGGACAACTTCATCTGCTATGCGGTGGAAGCCGCCTTCGCGCTTTTCTTCCTCTCCCGTCTGTGGGGCGTTCCGGGGACCGACGCGGACGCCTGCCCGCCCGCTCTGCCCGAGACGGACAGGGCCGATGAAGCCTCTGCCGACGGGTCCGACGAAACGGCAGCCGACGGGTCCGGCGAAGCTCCTGCCGCACCCGAAGGCGGCGAAGACGATCGTCCTGCATCATCTGACGAAGAAAAAGCGTAACGTCATACGCCCCGATCATCCATATCCCGTCCCATATGCGTCCTATTATAATAATGAAAGGAATTCACCGTCATGAAATTCTCAACCCGTTTCATCGCAGCGACAGCCGACTATTCCACGTTTGAGAAAAACGTGAACGCTCCCTGCTTCCGCCGTGAATTCACGCTCGGCAAAATGAAGACCGCCGAGCTGACGATCTGCGGTCTCGGACTGTACGATCTCTATATCAACGGCGCCCGCATCACGCGCGGCTTCCTGTCGTCCTATCTGACCAATCCGGACGACGTGCTGCCCTTTGACACCTACAATCTCATTCCCTATCTGCATGAGGGTGCGAACGTCGTCGGCGTCGTTCTCGGAAACGGAATGCTCGACTCCTTCGGCGGCGAGGTCTGGGATTTCCAGACAGCCGTTTACCGCTGCGCGCCGAAATTCGCGCTGACCTTCGAGGGCGAGACAGCTGAGGGCGAAAAAATCGAATTCGACGCTTCCGAAGGCTTCCGCTGCGCGCCCTCCCCGATCACGCTGGACGACGTGCGCGTCGGCGAATTCTACGACGCACGGCTCGAAATGCCCGGCTGGAACAAGCCCGGTTTCGACGACAGCGGCTGGACTGCTCCGATCCCCGCCGAAACGCCGCGCGGCGAATGCCGGCTCTGCGACTGCGACCCGATCCTGCCGCAGTACGAACTGAGACCGATCTCGGTCACGAAAGCAAAGATCGACTTTCAGCCGCACGTCCGTCCGAACCTGCCGGTCATCCCGCTTCCCGAGGACGAGCAGAACAACGGCGGATACCTCTACGACTTCGGCGTGAACGCGGCCGGTCTCTGCCGTCTGCACATCAAAAACGCAAAGCCCGGTCAGAAGCTCGTCCTCCAGTTCGGCGAGCATCTTTCTCCCGACGGCGGGCTTGACCTGCGCGGCATGAGCTTCCTGCCCGAAAAATACAACCACCGCGACCTGTATATCTGCAAAGGCGGCGACGAAACGTGGATGCCGACCTTCACCTATCACGGTTTCCGTTACTGTCTCGTCATGGGTCTCACCGAAGAACAGGCGTCGAAAGACCTTCTGACCTATGTCGTGATGAACACGAATCTGACGAAGCGCGCCTCCTTCTCCTGCTCGGACGACACGACGAATAAGCTCTGGAACGCCGTTCTCGTGTCCGACCTTGCGAACTTCTACCACTTCCCGCCCGACTGCCCGCACCGTGAAAAGAACGGCTGGACCGGCGACGCGGCGCTCTCCGCCGAGCAGATGGTCCTCGCGCTCTCGCCCGAACGCAACTGGCGCGAATGGTGCGTCAGCATCCGCAGATCGCAGAACGAAGCCGGTACGATCCCCGGCATCATCCCGACGTCCGGCTGGGGCTTCGCATGGGGCAACGGACCCGCGTGGGACTGCATTCTGACCTATCTGCCCTACTTCACATGGAAATACCGCGGCGACCTGACGCTCGCGCGTGAAAACGCGCCCGCCATCGTCCGCTACCTCCACTACATGACGACCAAGCTCGACGAAAACGGGCTTGCCCACTACGGACTGGGCGACTGGTGTCCGGTCCAGAACGAGCGTCCGACCCGCGTTCCGCTCGAGTTCACCGACACGGTCGTCTGCATGGACATCTGTCATAAGGCGGCGAAGCTCTTCTCCCTGCTCGGCATGAAGCCGCAGCAGCTCTTTGCCGAGAGCATTTACGCCGATCTGCGCGCCGCCGCGCGTTCCTTCCTCATTGATACCAGGACCCTCACCGCGCTCGGACGCTGCCAGACGACGCAGGCCATGGCGATCTACTACAACGTCTTCGACGACGCGGAAAAGCCCGAAGCCTTCCGTGTGCTGGAAACGCTCATCGAGGAAAAGGGCGGCTCGTTCGACTGCGGCATCCTCGGTCTGCGCGTGCTGTTCCACGTCCTGTCCGACTTCGGACGCGCCGATCTCGCGTTCAGAATGATCACGAAGCCGGATTTCCCGTCCTACGGCTACCTGATCGCAAACGGCGCGACCTCGCTCTGGGAGGTCTTCCGCACGATCGACCGCGCGCCCAACTCGGACAACCATCATTTCTTCGGCGACATCCTGTCGTGGTTCATGCAGAACCTTGCCGGGATCCAGATCAATCCCTTCGAGCGCTCCTGCCGCGACGTCCGCATCGCGCCGAAGTTCATCGACCCGCTCGATTGGGCGGAAGGCTCGGTCGATACGCCTGACGGAAAGCTCGTCTCCTCGTGGAAGCGCACGGAGGACGGCGTTCTGCTGACCCTCACGGTCCCGTCCGGCGTGAATGCCGACCTCGTTCTTGAACCCGGCTGGGTCCTTGACACCGGCGTCGGCGTCAGACGCGGCGTAAAGAGCGGCAGCGTGAAGATCTTCCGTTCCGTCAACGGCTGAGAAAGGCGCTTTCCATGCTTCTGACGGACAGAGAGTTAAGGATACACTGATCAAATCGGGATTTCGGCGAAAAATGCTGAAATATATGGCGTTTTTTCGCCGAAATCAACCTTATTCAGTGTTTCCTTAAAAAGCGTCATCCACGGCGCGTACCGTTTTGCGGATGAGGACGGCTATACTGCCTTTTACCGTTTTGACGAGAATCAGCTCCGCTATTTTGAGCCGAACGACTTCTATTATGTGCGCGCGCATCACAGCGCCGGCGTCACCGCCGAGTTCGACACCGAAGCGGAAGCCTTCCGGTTCGATTACCGGCTCTTACGCTGCTGTTCTCCCGACAGCATCGACGTTTATGCAGACGGCGTGCCGGTCGACGTGAGACCGCTCGCCGAGCTTCCGGCAGAGGGGACCTTCGAGGGTCTCCTCCCCGCCGGACGCAAGCGCGTGACCGTCTATTTCCCGCTCGACAGTCAGATCGTCCTGAATAATCTCGCGGTGGACGGTTCGTGGAAGAACGTCCGTCATCCCAAGAAAGTTCTGTGGCTCGGCGATTCGATCACGCAGGGCTACGGACCGATGATGGCGGGACTGTCCTTCGTCAACATCACGAACCGCGCGTTCCGCCGGGAAGTGCTGTGTCAGGGTATCGGCGGTCTGCGTTACGACGGCGGCTTCGTCACGCCGATGGAAGGCTATGCGCCCGAAAAGATCGTCGTCTCGCTCGGAACGAACGGCGCGTCCTCGCCGCGCTACCGGGAGGAAGCCGTAAGCTTCTATCAGGCGCTTGCGAAGGTCTACCCGAATGTTCCGACGCTGGTCGTCACCCCGCTGTGGAGACCGAACGATGCAGGCGGGCTGACCGCGCGCAATGCCGAGCTGGTGCGTGAGATCTGCGCGGCGTATCCGAACATCAGGGTCGTCGACGGTTTCCGGCTTGTTCCGCACGTGAACGTCTACTTCAAGGACACGGTTCACCCGAACGCGCTCGGAACGGCCGAGTATGCAGCCAAGCTCATAAAAGAGATCCGCAGCCTGAAATTCTAAAAAAACAGCGTGTCCTGATCGGACACGCTGTTTTTTTGCTGTAAAGCCGGTAAAAAAACGTGCGCATCCTTATCCGCCGGGAGGATGCGCACTTTGTATATCAATTATTTATTGGGAAGATAGACGCCGTAGTAGAGCCAGACCGTTGCGACCGACACGAGGAACAGCACGCCGAGCAGGATGAAGTGCCGCTTTGTCAGCACCGGTTTCGACTGATCCTTCGGAACGATGCCGAGCTTTGCCAGCACCGGCGTCATCGCGCCGAGGAACAGTACGAGCAGGAACGCTTCGACCGGGAAGAGCGCCACATTTTTCACCACGCGCGGAAGTGTGATGAAGCTGTATGTCTTGCCGTTGTTCAGCCACTTGTAATACTCGATCATGATCGCCGGATTCAGGATGAAGTTGCAGACGAACACCACCGAGAAGCGCGACAGAATGATCCTCGTCGCCGACAGCTTCGCGCGCCAGAGCCAGAGCGCGAAAATCAGCGAGCCCGCCATTTCCACGAAAATGAAGGGGAAATAGTACGCGCCGGACGGGAACAGGATCGCGCCGAGCGTATCGGAGATCGCCGCGCCGATCAGCGCGACCACCGGTCCGAAGATCATCGCGCCCAGCGAGTTGACGAAAAAGCCGATGTTCACCGACAGATTTTCGCCGACCGGGATCGCCAGCGACTTGATGGCAACGCGCATGGCGATCAGGATCGCCGCAATACAGAGAATGCGCAGGTCGCCGAGCTGAGCCGCCGCGTCCTTCCAATAGCCGTGATCGAGGGGAGAGGAATAGATTTTTCTTTCTTTTTTGTTCATGACAATACCTCCTTGTCTGCACATCGCTTGCACATTCCGGTGCATAACAGGGAGGCGCGCCCGGCGGAGCCGACGCTCTCATGATTATGCAACAGCGGGATGCGACTCCGGCACCGCAGACTTCCGTCTTTCGTTCCCACGACAACTCCCCGTTCATGGGACACTTGACGCGCCGGGGTCTACTCTGTTCGTGCGGTCGGCGGCAAAGCCGCAGGACCGCCGCAAAGCGTCTGCGTCCTTTGAGCCGCGCCGCTTTACTTTATTATTATAGCACAGTTTTCCGTTTTCGTCAAGCCCCACATTTCACGATTCGTCTTCCGATTCCGCCGCCGTTGTATGTATCCTGCACAATCGGAGTTTCCTGAAAAATCCCGCGGATATTTTCAACTTTTTTTCAAAAATGTATGTGTTAAAATGATATGACCCAAAAAGATAAGGAAGTTACTCAAAGATATGGTATAATGGAATCACCACAAGACCAAAAACCATATCAAGGAGGAACTTCCCATGAACATTATAGCACAGGAAGCCAAGAAACGTC
>JAZRXB010000156.1:0-6425 GCA_045600005.1 Eubacteriales bacterium
GGCACGCTTGCCTGCATCTTTCCCGTCATACTGTACAAATTTCGTCGGCATAGGAGGTACTATGCCTTCCGGGGTTTGTTTCGTCTGACGGGAAATCTGACGGCGCAATCGCACCATCAGAACTGTGCGGTAATGCCTTAAATCCGCAGCACTTCCACGATAAAGGCAATCTCTGAAAATCAGACCTCGCCCTGCGCGGCTTTTCCGCAGCTTCTTGGTTTTCAGAGACATCCTAAAGAAAGGACTACCTTATCACATGGTTCTTGACGAAATCGACTATAAAATCATGCGCTGTCTGAAGCGGAACGCGCGCGCCAAGGCGTCCGCCATCAGCGATGAGATTTCCCTTTCGGTTTCTGCGGTCATCGAACGGATCCGCAAACTCGAAGCCGCCGGGGTCATTACCGGTTACACTGCTATCTTCGACCAGAAACAGCTCGGCAACGACATGACCGCTCTGATGGAAGTTTCGCTGGAGCATCCCCGTTACTACGACGCTTTCTGCGAGCTGATCGCCAGCATCGACAGCATCGTGACCTGCTACTATATGACCGGCGATTATGATTTCATGCTCCGCATCGTCACCGATTCCTCCGACAGTCTGGAGCTGATCCACCGCCGCATCAAGAGCATGGAAGGCGTCAGCGCGACCGAAACGCATTTCGTACTGAAAGGCGTAAAGAATGAGGTTTCGGTCATTCCCTCTCACGACCGCCATGGAGAAGTTTGATATTCAGACCGCCCGCACCTGGGCGGAGATCGATCTGGGTGCGCTCCGTTCCAATTACGCCGCCGCAAAAGCGATCGCGGACCAGTACGGCGCGGCGCTGCTCGCCGTGATCAAGGCGGACGCCTACGGACACGGCGCCGTCCGCGCCGCGCTCGAACTGGAGAAAAAATGCGGCGCGTCCGCGTTCGCCGTCGCCACGCTGCCCGAAGCCTTTCAGCTGACCGGCGCGGGCGTGAGAGCGGATATCCTCATTCTGAGCGAGGTCCACGACTCCCTTTACGGCGAGCTTGCCGCGCACAGCGCGTCTCAGAAAACGACGATCCTGCCGAGTATTTTCCGTTTCGAGAGCGCGAAAGCGCTTTCCGACGCAGCATGCCGCAAAAATGTAAAGCTCGGCTATTTCATCGCGCTCGACACCGGAATGTCGCGCATCGGGTTTGAATGTCTCACCGAAGCGAAAAAGCGCGAAAGCCTCGCCGTCATCGAGAGGATCCATACCCTGCCCGGCATCGAATGCCGCGGTATTTTCAGCCACTTCGCCCGTGCGGACGAAACCGACAAGACCTCCGCGTTTGAGCAGCTCGATCGCTTCGACGACTTCATCGCGGCGCTTCACGAGCGCGGCATCCGGCCGCCGGTGCGGAGCATCTGCAACAGCGCGGCGCTGATCGACCCGGCGTTCACGAACAAATACGACCTAGTGCGCGAGGGCGTGATCCTGTACGGTCTTGCGCCGTCGGACGAAACGCCCGTCCTGCCCGGTCTGCGTCCGGTCATGTCGGTCAAGGCGCGCGTCACGGACGTCAAAACGCTGGGAGCCGGCGTCGGGATCAGCTACGGACACACGTTTGTCACGGAGCGTCCGACGCGCGTCGCCACCATTCCGGTCGGCTACGCGGACGGCTATCCGCGTCTTCTGTCCGGCAAAGGCTGCGTTCTGATCGGAGACTATGCCGCGCCGATCCTCGGACGGGTCTGCATGGACCAGATGATGGTCGATGTGACCGGCATCCCCGATGTTTCAATCGGCACGGTCGTGACCGTGCTGGGCGCGGACGAACGGGTGAGAGCCGACCGTCTCGCCGCCATGATCGGCACGATCGGATACGAGCTGATCTGCGCCGTCTCTCCGCGCGTTCCGAGAGTGTACCTGAACTGATTTCATTTTAATCCGTCTTTCTGCGTCCGGATGAAGTCATCCGAATCCGGACGCCTGTTTTTTACTGCCCTGTAATCGATTGTAAAACTTCGTTTTACAATCGGCTGACTGTCCTTTGAAAGGAGATAACAATGCCGCAGACCGAACTGACTTCATTGAACGCGGACGAGCTCCGCACGCTTTATCAGACCCTGATCGTCCCTTCTTTCCCGCCCGACGAGACCCGTTCCCTTTCCTCCATTCTGAAAGCGATGGGAAAAGGGCAGTACGTCGCCTACGGATCGAAAACAGACGGTCGATACGTCGGCTGTGCATTTCTGATCAGACTTGACGGCGATTATCTGCTCGACTATCTCGTCACCGCGCCGGACGTCCGCGGGAAAGGCTGCGGCGCGGCGCTTCTCTCGCTTCTGAAAGAGCGTCTTGACGGCGCGTCCAGCCTGATCGCCGAGGTGGAAGCGCCCGAAACCACAAACGACCCGTCGGAAGCCGCGCTGCGGACAAGACGGATCGGTTTCTATCTCCGCTGCGGATTCGTTCTGACCGAGGTGAACGTCAGCGCGTTCGGCGTCGCCTACCGTCTGATCGAACTGCCCTTCGACAGATCCCATACGCCGGACGAGATCCGCGAACTGTACCGTGCGCACTACCGCGCCGTTCTGCCGCCCATCCTTTACCGGACGATGATCAGAGTATAAATTTCTTGATTTTTTCGAGAAAATTCAAAAAACCTCTTGCAATTCTCCGCGTTTTGTGCTATACTAAGGTGTATGGAACTTCATATTGGGCTTATGCTCTGAACGGTCTCCGTTCTGTCAGACCCGTGTGCTGTCGTGCCTATTTGCGGCGCGAAAAATCACAGCCGCCGGTTGGCGTAAGTCCGCCAAATCAGAAAGGATCGGTGCAATTATGAAGGCAGGAATTCATCCCGAATACAAAGAAGTCACGATCAGATGCGCTTGCGGCGAAACCGTCGTAACCAGATCTACCAAGGGCAACATGAGCGTTGAAATTTGCTCGAAGTGCCATCCGTTCTTCACCGGCAAGCAGAAGCTCGTCGATGCCGGCGGCCGCGTAGATAAGTTCAAGAAGCGTCTGAGCATGGTGAAATAAGGTTCGAGCGATCGGAGCTTATCCGCTGTTGTTCAGTCGATTCAGGGTTCGGAGCGTCTGATTGGACGGTTCCGGACCCTTTTTCGATTTATCAGGGATACGCCGATCAAATCGACATTTCCCCATAGCCGAAGACGATCATTCAGGAGGTTTTATGACACAATCCACCGATTTTGAACGCGCCGTCCTCGTCGCCGTCGATACCGACGACATGAAGGAGGGCGAATGCGAAATATCTCTCGCCGAGCTGTCCCGCCTGCTGGAAACGGCGGGGGGCAGCGTCTTCGCAAAGCTCGTCCAGTCGCTCGATCATCCGAATCCCAAGACCTGCATCGGCAGCGGCAAGCTCTCCGAGCTTTCGGACCTGTGCGAAGCGAACGACATTAAGCTCGTCGTGTTCGACCTCGAGCTTTCTCCCGCGCAGATCAGGAACATCGAGGACGGGCTGAAGGGCGATGTGCGCGTGCTTGACCGTTCCATGCTCATTCTCGATATTTTCGCGCTCCACGCCACCACGCGCGAGGGCAAATTGCAGGTCGAGCTTGCGCAGCTCAAATATACCGCGCCCCGTCTCATCGGCAAGGGCAGCGAGCTGTCTCGTCTGGGCGGCGGCATCGGCACGCGCGGACCGGGCGAATCCAAGCTCGAAACCGACCGCCGTCACCTGAAACGCCGCGAAGAAACGCTGATGGAGGAGCTTGATACGCTTGACCGCGACCGCCTGACCCAGCGCAAGGCGCGCGAACGCGCCGGCATCACGAAGGTCTCCATCGTCGGCTATACCAACGCCGGCAAATCCACGCTGCTCAACCGGCTGACCGACGCGGGCATTTTGGCCGAAGACAAGCTGTTCGCCACGCTCGACCCGACCACGCGGCGGTTCACGCTTCCCTGCGGCGTCGATATCCTGCTGACCGACACGGTCGGCTTCATCCGCAACCTGCCGCACCACCTCATCAAAGCGTTCAAATCCACGCTCGACGAAGCGGTCTATGCGGATATCATCCTGATCCTGATCGACGCCTCCGACCCGGAAGCGATGAGTCAGCTCGCCGTCACCGAAAAACTGCTCGAGGAACTGGGCGCGTCGGGCAAGCCGACGCTCTATGTCTACAACAAGTGCGACGACGCGCAGCTCGGCTTCGGACGCCTTGCGATCGACCCGCAGAAAAATTCGGTCGCCATCTCCGCCCTGTCCGGCGAAGGGGTCGACGAGCTGGTCGCCAAGCTCGAAGCGCTCGTGCAGAACGGCAAGTCGGACGAGACCTTCCGCATCCCCAACAGCGACGCGGGCGTCGTCAACAAGCTGTACGCGGTATCGCAGGTCCTTGACGTCGAATACGGCGAAGCCTTCGTCACGGTCCGCGCCGCGGTCGACGCGAAGACGCGCGGTCAGTACGACCGTTACCGCGTGAAAAAGGACGGAGAGCAGGAAAATGGCGAAGAAGAATAAAGCGGCGGAACCGTCCGTTTCCAAAGAGCCGGTAAAGACCTTCACAACGCTCGAACGTGAAGCGAGCGCCGAATTCACCGAGAAAAAGTCGATCTTCATCGGGTACGCCTGCCCGGTCAAAAGCGAGGAGGAAGCGCTCGATTTCATCCAGCGCATCCGGAAAAAGCACGCCGACGCGACGCACAACGTCTACGCCTACCAGCTGAACGGCGGCGGCATCGCGCGCTACTCCGACGACGGCGAGCCGCAGGGAACGGCGGGCGTTCCGACGCTCGACGTGATCAAAAAGTGCGGCGTCGACGGCTGCTGCGTCGTCGTGACGCGCTATTTCGGCGGGATCCTGCCCGGCGCAGGCGGACTGGTGCGCGCCTACGCGCAGGGCGCGAAGCTGGCGATCGAGGCTGCGCACATCGTCACCTATGAGAGTTACACGGAATTCACCGTCGAATGCGACTACGCGGCGTATCAGAAGCTGTCATATGAGTTCCCGAAATGGGGGATCTTAGTCGACAACAGCGAGTTCGGCGGCGTCATCCGACTGGGGCTTGCGATGAAGACGGCTCGGTTCGCTGAATTTCAGACCAAAGCCGCCGAGATGTTCGCCGGACGGCTCCCGGTCAGAGCGGTCGGCGAACGGTTCGATTTCCGATAAAACAGACAGGCTTCCTTTCCGGAAGCCTGTTTCATTTATAAAAAACTGCGCCGGGAACAGGTTCCCGGCGCAGTTTTATGCGGAAAATCGCTTATTTGCTCAGTCTTGCCTCAAGACCTGCAAGCTCGTCGTAGAGTTCCTTCGGAACGCGGTCGCCGATCTGCTTGTAGAACGCCTTGATGTTCTCGATGTCTTCGAGCCACGACTTCTTGTCGACGGTGAGAAGCTCACGGACGGTGTCGAGGTTGATGTCGAGACCTTCGATGTTGATGTCCTCAGCCCTCGGAACGAACCCGATCGGCGTTTCAACTGCGTCGACCTTGCCTTCGCAGCGCGCGAGG
This sequence comes from Eubacteriales bacterium, assembly GCA_045600005.1. Lineage (GTDB taxonomy): Bacteria > Bacillota > Clostridia > Oscillospirales > CAG-272 > Flemingiibacterium. The sequence goes on from JAZRXB010000156.1 coordinate 5,449, forward strand.
ATCCAGAGAAGAACGCGCATATTGTCGCCGAAGCCCGGCCAGATGAAGTGACCTTCGTCATCGGTGCGGAACCAGTTGACGTGGAAGATCTTCGGAGCGTGCGGGATCTTCTTGCCCATGTCGAGCCAGTGCCGGAAGTAGTCGCCCATGTCGTAGCCGACGAACGGACGCATTGCCATCGGGTCGCGGCGGACGACGCCGATCGCGCCGGCTGCTGCTGCGGTGGTCTCGGAAGCCATGATGGAGCCTACGAACGTACCGTTCTGCCAGCTGGTGGATTCATATACCAGCGGTGCGTTCTTTGCGCGGCGGCCGCCGAAGATGATGGCGGACAGCGGAACGCCCTTCATCGTGTTGAACTCGCTGGACAGGCACGGGCAGTTGACTGCCTTCGCGGTGAAGCGGGAGTTCGGATGAGCGCCGGAGGTGTTGATCTTGTCGGCTTTGTCGTACTTGGTGTAGTCCCACTTCTCGCCCTTCCAGTTCATGGCGTTGTGCGGAGGATTGTCGTTGAGACCCTCCCACCAGATCGTGTTATCGTCGAGGTTGTGGCAGACGTTCGTGAAGATGCAGCCTTCCTTGGTGGTAGCGAGCGCGTTGGGGTTGGAGTGATCGTTCGTGCCGGGAGCGACGCCGAAGAAGCCGTTCTCAGGGTTGACGGCATAGAGTCTGCCGTCTTCGCCGACGCGGATCCACGCGATATCGTCGCCGACGGTCCAGACCTTGTAGCCCTGCTTCTTGTAGATTTCCGGCGGGATCAGCATGGCGAGGTTGGTCTTGCCGCACGCAGACGGGAATGCAGCGGAGATATACTTGATATCGCCGTTCGGATATTCGAGACCGAGGATGAGCATATGCTCAGCCATCCAGCCTTCCTTGCGTCCGAGGTAGGAAGCGATGCGGAGTGCGAAGCACTTCTTGCCGAGCAGAACGTTTCCGCCGTAGCCGGAGTTGACCGACCAGATGGTGTTGTCCTC
>JAZRXB010000157.1:0-2709 GCA_045600005.1 Eubacteriales bacterium
TGTCCTGCGGTCACGAAAACCCCGAATACGCGAAGGTCTGCGAGAAATGCGGCACGTCGCTCGAAGGAGCTGTCTGGGAAGCGTCGCTGAACCCCTCCTCCACGCCTGACACGCAGATTTCGCTGTCCGGCGGGGAAGCCGACATCGCGGACGCGGGGATGCTCAACAACGTCTCGAACCAGCTGATGTTCGCGGGCGAGACGAATCTCGCGTTCTATCTGACCTGTCTTGCGGCGGAGCGCGACCCGTACAATTCCGACGTGTTATGCACGCTCTGCACCCTGCTGCGCGCTTCGTCGGACGTCGACAACGCGCTCGCGGTCGCCGATTACGCGCTCCGGCTCGCGCCCGGAGCGGAGGATCTGCTCTATTCGGCGGGCATGATCTGTCTGACAAAGAACGACCCGGACAAGGCGGAGGGCTACTTTAACAAAGCCGTCGCGGTGAGCGGGGGCGGCGGTCCGGGCAATCAGGGGCTGATGCTCGTCGCGCTCGCGCGGCAGGATTTCCCGTCGGCGTTCCTCTATATGCTCGAGGGCGCGCGCGACGGCTTCACGTCGTCGATCTCGCACGTATATAATTTAATGAAGACAACGCGCGCCGATTTTTCTGAGATCGAGGACAAAATTTTCTCGCAGTACACGATGAACGAGCTGATGGACTTCAAGCGCTGCCGCACGGCGTTCGACCCGACGCTCGACACCGTGGGACAGCAGATCACGCTCGACGACTTCTATCTGCCGGACATGGCGGTCGACCTGTTCCGGTCGGGCGGCTCGATGCTCGAAAAATCACTGAAATATCTGTCCGACGCGGCGGCGTTCACGGTGAACGATATGGCGGAGACGCTTCAAAAGGCGAAGGGCGTGCTTGACTTTTTAAGCGGTCTGGGCGGTCAGAACGGGGAGAGCGGCGGAATCGGCGGACTTCTGTCGATGTTCAAAAATCCGAAGGAGGTCAGCGCCGAAAACGAGATCGAGGAGACGATCTCCTACGATCAGGAGGTCTTCTGGCTCGACATTCTGAACGATTATCTGGAGTGGGAGCTTGGAAAGATCGACAAGGAATGCGACGCGAAAATGAAGGAGATCGACGGCAAGGCCGATGCGCTCGGCGAGCAGATGTCCGGCATGATGGAAGAAATCGGCAAACTGACTTCGCGGATCTCCGATGAGATGGACTACGCGGCGTTCGTCGAGATGATCGAGCGGTTTTTCGACAACCAGTCGGCGGCAGGCTTCAGCGAGGAAGAGAGCGCAAAGGTCGTGGCGGGACTTGACAGAGTTCTGCATCAGATCGCGTCGGTGCAGAACGCAGCCTACGACAAGACGAAAATGGCGCTGGAGGAGTACTGGCTCCACGCGAACGCGATCCTCGGTCTGATCGCGGACGATACGATCTACAACGAATACCGTGCGCTCCAGATCGCGGCGGTCGTGAAAGGGCAGATCGGCTATGTGGCGTATGCCGGCATATTCGGCGCGGCGTCGATGTACCTTGAAGAACCCTACCGCGTGTTCATCGGCGGAGAAGCGCGTGAAAAGGTCGGCACGGTGAGCGGCAAGGTCCCGTCGTTCCCGAAGCTGCCGATCTCGGGCAAGGGCGCGACGCCGACGGCGCTGATGTACGGCGACATTTATGTGCCGAACGTTCCGGCGGTGACGCGGGAGGTCTTCGGTCTGACCGAGGAGGAGCTGGAAGAAAACGCGCGCATTTCGGCTCTGCAGGCGGGCAATTTCCGCGCGGAGCAGTACTGGAACAGCTTAACGCCCGAGCAGCGCGTGACCTACGCGGCGTTTGCCGCCGACCCGTCGGTGATGCACCGGCGGATCATGCTGAACCCGTACCCCGGTTCGGGCGACACGGTGATCAGCTTCTACGAGGAGACGCTGACGAACGATATGGAGGTCGAAGCGAGCCATGACGACTACGGTTCAATGACGGTCGACCAGCACGGACACATCCAGTCCGCCAGCGTGCCGCTGTCAGACCTCGGTTCGGTGAGCGTCGACCGGAACGGAAACGTCGCGCTTTTAATGAATGACCACCTCGGCATTTCGGCGAACGCGCGGGACGTGACGATGTTCGTCAAGACGAAAGCGGGCGTCGACACGTCGGTCGCGCATCTGTCGGCGGCGGATTTTTCGGCAGAGGCGCAGCTTTACGCGACGTACAGCTACAAGGAAGGCAGGTTCACGTCGGGCGGTGCGAAAGCCGGGCTGAACGGCGTGATCGCAGGCCGGGTCGGCACGCAGGCGGAGGTCGGCTACAACGTGGTGAGCGGTCTGGCGACGGGCGACATTTCGGCGCTGTTCTTCCACAAAAAGATCGGCGTTCACATCGCGTCCGACTTTGACATTCTGAGCGTTTTCCGCGCGAACGGGAAGGACGAAAAGCCCGGTTTACAGGAATATACGGGGAAATAAGGCAGAACAAGTCCACCCGGCGCGCCGGGTGGGCTTGTTTTCGTTATACCCTTCGGTCCCGAAAGATTCGTGCCGAAAAAGGTCGGGCATCCGAAACACTACTCTCACTCCGACTGAAAAAAGGAAGGGCTTTGAAAAGAAAAGCGAATCGCAGCCCTTCCGAAAACATGGTCGTTTCACGCGCGAAGCGGAGCTTCGCTTCTGAAACTCCCTGTTTTCGTTATACCCTTCGGTCCCGAAATGGTTTGTGCCGAAAAAGGCCGGGCACCCGAAACACTACTCT
>JAZRXB010000158.1:0-4885 GCA_045600005.1 Eubacteriales bacterium
TCATACAGCGCCGCCATGGCGTTGACCGCTTCATCGGACGCGGGACCGAGGAATTCAGCTTTCCACAGAAGTCCGCTCCGGTCGACCTCGTAAAGGAACCAGCCCGTCCCGCTCTGCGACTGCATCAGCAGATGGCATTCGTCGTCCGTCCTGCCGCGGAACGCCCAGACGATGCGCATTTCCTCGCCCGACACCGGCGGGTCCACGTCAAAACGATACCATTTTTCCCTGCCGTCCGGATCGTTTTCGGCAAAGTAGACGTGCGGCGTCTTTGCCTGATCGTCGAACGCACAGACCTTCATCACGCCGGGGATCTCGACCCGGAACTGCACCTTGTTTAACTGCTCCGGCAGTCCGTCGGCAGGCAGATCGGCGCGCAGCCAGCCGTAGTTCATAAAACCGTTCGCCATCGGATAGTCCATGGCGATATACAGACCGTTCTGCGCGGGCAGCACTCCGGCGAGAAATTCCGGCGAGAATTCGATTCCGCTCTGAAACATGACGACATAGAAAGCCGGGTCACGCCGCAGCTGTTCGCAGAGCGAATCGTAAAGGACCGCTCCGTCCGTGAAAAGGGCAAGAACCTCCGAAACGGTCAGGAACCGGTCGTCCGCCGGGTCGTAGTACACGACCTCGACCTCGCGCCCGATCCCGTTGTCGGTCACAAGCAGGATGATGAGAAGGTCGCCCCACCTCATCGCACGGTAATCGCGGCTGATATACGCAGTGTCGCCGTAATCCTCCCGCAGCATTTCCAGCTCGCCCTCCGGGTCGTCGAGATATTTTTCCTCGATCAGCCGGTTCCACAGAACGGCGTTCGGCTTCGCGCCCTCGATGCGCGGCACGCGGATGAGAAGACTGCCCTCCACCGTGATCGCGTGCGCGGTCTTCACGCCCTCCGCTTCGGTCGGCAGCTCAGGCTCCGATGCGGCGGGGAACGTGTGAAGGACCCCGTTCGGCGCCGCGTCCACCAGACGCAGGACATAGGGCGAACCATCGGTGACGAACAGCGCGTGATCGTTCTCAGCGGCCGTCCAGCCGGTATTCGTCAGATAAAGGTCCCACGTCCGTCCCTTCCGATCTTCGGTCGAACGGGTCCCGATCCTCAGCCAGTTCTGCGCGAGGAAGACCGCAGAATCGGGCGTCGGCGCGCCGGGATAAGCGTCCCGGATCAGCTCGGTCAGATCGACCGTTCCGGTCGAATCGGTCAGGCTCAGCCGGTCGTTGTAGAGAAGCACCCGTCTGCCGCGGAATTCCAGTCCTTCCTCCGTTAAGGAAGCCGGGCGCGTCAGCTCGTTCCCCTCGTCGTCCGACTGGACAGGCACGTACAGCTGACGGTACAGCGCGCCGTCCTCATAGTGCGCCATTTCCGTAAAGCTGCCGACCACGGCGTAAGGGATGTAGAAAACTCCCAGTCCCCTGCCCTCCGGACATACGCCGGTCACAAGTCCGGGTTCGATGGGAACGATCTCTCCGGTCTCGTCGGTGCTCACGCCGAGCGCCGTCAGGGAATCGGCAAGCTCCTCCACGGTCATGTCATAGCCGCACAGGGCGAGATATTCGTCGTCGGTCAGGAAACGGTCTTCCGCCGGGACATAATGGAAAGCGCTGAAATGAGACCATACGGCGTCGGAATCCCAGTATCCGGCTCTCATGGCGGTCACGATGGTCAGAACGCCGTCCTCCTCATAGACGTCGTAGCTGTTAAGGAAAAAGCCTGCCGATTCGCCTTTTTCTTCCAGTTCTTTGACAAAAGGTCCGATCTCAAGCCATGTCTGTTCGGCGATGTAAGCGTTCCACGCCTTCGCGTTCGCACCGTTCGAGGCGATGCGCGGAACGGCGAAATAGCTCTGCCCGCGCTCCGGCGAAGGCTCGGCGGGAAGCGTAGCGGCATACGCGGTCACGACCGTGCCGTCCAGCCGCGCCAACGCATAGCGTTCAAGCGCATCGGGGATCTTCGCGCCCGAAAAATCCGGGAGCGTGCAGACCCAGCCGGTCGGTTCGTTCTGTCCGGTCGGTTCGGCGGGTTTGGATGTTTCGTCCGGCTTAGCCGTGTCAGCCGTTTTTGTTGTTTCGTCCGGTTTTATTGTTTCGTCCGGCTTTGCCGTGTCAGCCGGTTTTGTTGTATCGGCGGGTTTCGTTGTATCATCCGTCTTTGTCGTGTCAGCCGGTTTCGTTGTATCGGCGGGTTTCGTCGTATCATCCGTCTTTGTCGTGTCAGCCGGTTTCGACGTTTCGGCAGGTTTTGTCGTTTCGTCCGGCTTCATCGTTCCGGTCGATTCGGAGGGAAACGCCGACGTGTCCGGCGCGTCCGTTTCCGCACCGGGTTTCCGGGCGAACGGGTCCGCCGACTCGCAGGAGCTTAAAAGCAGCGCCGCGGTCAGAAGTACGCCAAGCAGTCTTTTCATGTCATCATCCTTTCCGTAAAAGCACTGATATCAGACGATAAAAACCGGGAAAAGTTCCCGTTTTCGGCAGGATCGTTTCGCTTTTCTGCAAAATCGTGTCTTTACAAACGGCGGGAGGTGTGCTATAATAAATGATACGAAATAATACACGGAGGTATTCACCATGAGTTCCGAAAAGAAAACCGTTCTTATCACCGGCGGCGCGTCCGGCATGGGTCTGCTGCTCGGTCAGTGCTACGCAAAGGAGGGCGCGAACGTCGTCCTCGTCGACATCAACAGGGAAGCTCTCGACGAAAAGGTCGCCGAGATCTCCGCTTACCCGGCGGACGTTCTCGGCGTCTGCATCGACATCCGCGACTACAAGCAGGTCGAATCCGCGCGCGACAGAGCCGTCGAGCGCTTCGGCTCCATCGACGTTCTGATCAACTGCGCGGGCGGCGCGGAGTGCCGCATCTGCGGTGCGCACGACGAGTTCCACAAAAACCCGATCGAGATCTACGACTTCGGCATCGACGTGAACTTGAAGGGCGCGATCTACTTCGATCACGCGGTCATGGCGCAGATGGCAAAGCAGAATTCCGGCGTCATCGTCCACTTAGGTTCGATCACGGGTCAGGAGGGCTGTGCGCAGAACATCGCCTACTCCGCGTCGAAATCGGCGCTGATGAACGGCGTCACCAAGTCGATCGCTCTTGCGGGCGCGAAGTATAACGTCCGTTCGGTCTGCGTTGCCCCGGGACCGGTCCTCACCCGTCCGGGCATGGCCGACATGAAAACGCTGATAGGCAGAGCCGCCCAGCCGCAGGAGATCGTGGACTTCATCATGTTCTGCGCATCCGAAAAGGGCGCGTTCATGACCGGCACGAGCTACCTCATCGACGGCGGACGCAATATCATGACGCAGAAGGCCTGACAAAACCGGAAAACGGCGGAAGCGCCCGGTTTTTCACCAGTCTTCCGCCGTTTTGCCCGGCTCTGCCCTTTCGCGCCGGTCCTCACAAAACCGGCTTCTGCACCGCCGCATAGGGACCGGCGGCGGACGTGCCGTAGACGCGCGTCCCGACGAGCGTTTCCGAAGCGTTTATCCACTCAAACGGCGCGTCCTGCGTCCGGTGTTCGTCCGTGTGCGCAAGAAAATCCCGCAGAAGGTCTTCCGCCGCCGTCTGGTCGTATTCCGCGAGGACCGCGGCGTAAAAGCCGGTCGGCGTCGCCCAGTAACCGCCGTTCTGATAGAAGTCGATCTGCGTATTCGCACACTCCCACATCGTGGTTTCGGAAAAATTCTCGTCCGTCGGTATCTGACGGATGTAACCCCGATACACGGTCGTCCCGTTCCGGTACCCGCGGCAGAGCGTCCTCGCCGTCTTTTTCAGGCGTTCCCCGTCGAGTAAGCCGAGATACGCGGCGGCGGCAGTCCCCCACACGTCGTGCTGACGTCCGACGCCGGTCGCGGAAAAGAACCAGCCGGTTTTCTCATCGTAAAACGTCTTTACAATGGACTCGTTCAGCTTTCGCGCGGCAGAGGCGTAAAGGTCGGCGCGTTCCGGCTCGCCGAGCGCGGCTGACAGACGGCTCAGCGTTCCCGCCGCCATCCCGTGAAGCAGCGAGGACGGCAGAAGCTTTCCGGATTTCCGTATCGAATCGTGAAACCCGAAATCCACGGCATAGCACGGACCGCCCGTGACGCACAGTCCGGTTTCCGGGTCGGTCGGCGAAGCCTCCCACGCATGAACGAGCCGCTCGATCAGTGGCACGCCGCGGAATTCCCGCGTCAGAATTTCGCCGCCGCCCGTGACGGCGTGTAAACTGCCGACCATCATGACGAAGAAATCGTTGTCGTCAAGCGGCGGAAAGAAACCGAAGCGTCCGTTTCCCTGATCGCAGCCGTCCGCGTAGGTGCCGGGGAAAAAGACGGGTCTGCCGTTATGGTTGATATGGTCCGCGACGCTCCACGCGGGGACAGTCAGCCCGTTTTCCAGCGAAAGGACTTCGGGACCGTTCTGCCCGTAAAGCGCGGTGGTTTCGACCGCCTGCCGCATGACGCCGGGTTCGACCAGTCCCGTCTGCATCATCATGGCGGCGTCACGGACCCAGAAAGCCGGGTATCCGTTGTCGCCCGCAGGCAGCAGGAGCCGGACTGTTCCGTAAGCGGTTTTCGTTGTAAAGGTACAGCGGTCGATGACGTCCGCCGCAAGGTCTTTTAATCTTTTTCCGATTTCTTCGTTATGGATGAGCACTTCGTCATTCTCCTTCATCACATGATCCGTATGCTGACAGTATAGCACAGCCTGTCTCTTTTGTCAACGGTTCCCCGCGCTTTTTGTACCAGCGGCAGACCGTTTCATTTAACCGCACACCCATCAGAGAAAGGAACGATAACACCATGAACAAACCGACCTTTTTGGGGCATGACCGCCCTCTCATCACCTGTATGATCCAGGCACGCACCGCCGCTAAGTCGGAGGCCAAGCGGTCTT
>JAZRXB010000159.1:0-4356 GCA_045600005.1 Eubacteriales bacterium
AGGGAGGAAAAAACCATCTCAGACGCCGAAGGTCTTCTCCTCCCTCCCCTTCCACAGTTCAGCTGAATTGTTCGCAAGTTCTTTCCCCACCCACCTCAATCCTTGGCTGTGCGGCGTTCTCCATAGGCTGGATGGGGTTTCGGGCGACTGCCGACCGACAGTCGAAGCCTTGCCGCGAAGCCGCGCTCTGCGCGGCTTATTCCACGTCGCAGGCGAGGAGCTCGGCTTTCTTCGTCACGGGGTCGTAGTGGTATTTGCCCGACAGCGCCGCCGTTGACGCGCCGAAATCGCTCCTTGCGAGCGTTTCCGCTTCGGCTTCGTCCGCCGCCGACAGCGTGAAGCAGAACCGGAAGGCGTGCGGATGCAGCTCATACGCCGGTTCCGGCTCCGGTCCGCAGGAGTGACTGCCGAGCCCGCGCATTTTGTAGTCGAGATACAGGAAGTTCGTCCCGCTTTTTTCAAGCTCGTTGCGGTGACGCGCCGAAGCGAGGTCATCAAGCGTGAAATCGTGGTACGAGAACGAGAAAGCGTCCTTAGCCGCCGCCGTCAGCGCGTTTTCGCCGTCGAGCAGGCGCACGAAGCGCGTCCCTTCGTGATTTCCGTTCTCCTGCGGCACATCGTAGAACGTGTTGATCGTTTCGAGCGTCCGTTCATAACGTCCGACCGGCGCGGCGGCAAGCTCGTCAGGGTAGTTCTCCGCTCCGCCGCGTCCTGCCCACGAGACCTTTCCGAACGCTTTCTTCACGGGCAGGACCACGCCGATGCGCGGCAGAACGTCCGGAAGCGCGCCATACGGCATTCCATCGAGCTTTACGAAGATCACGCCGCCCGCGAGGATCTCATAGACGAGCTTCACTTCAAACCCTTCCGACAGCGAATCGGCGCAGTATTTGCCGCCGACCGCGACCGTGACGCATTCGTCCCTCTCGTCGACCGCGAGGTCGAACAGGTCGAAGTCCATCTTATCAAGGAACGCCTTGTCCCACTCGGCGATGTGGCGCGGGAACAGTCCGACGATGCCGTCGTTGTCGGTCGGTGCGCGGAACAGATTGAGTCTCATCTTCCCGTCGAGCCGTTCAGCGCCGTTTTTCCGGTACGAGCAGAGCATTCCGCGGTCGAACGATATGCTGAGATCCTCTCCCGAAACGGTCAGGATGCGCCCGTCGAGCTTTACGCTGTGCGTGAACGGGACGCGCTCAGCCGCCATCGCCGGCGCATGGTCGGGCAGACGGAACTGACGGCGGCAGACCTCCTGCCCGGCTTCGGTGAAGATCACGTCAAGATCGTAGACCGCGCCCGGAACCGGCGTTTCGGGGAGCGCCGGGACCGGAAGCTCCGCTTCCTCATGCGGCGATAATGACGGCATTTGATAGCTGCCCGACGCGATCACTCTGCCGTCGCGCTTCAGCTCATATCCGGCGAAGATGCCGTCGAGCGGCGTGAAATCGTGCGTGTTTTTGAGGATCAGCCGCCCGTTCTCCATGCGGACGCCCCCGCTTTCATAGCGGACGTAGGCGGGGAACATCATCGTCCCAAGCTCCTTCCACGAGGGCTTGGGGGTGCTGTCGGTCATCAGATAGCCGTCGAGCGTGAAGTTCGACCAGTGATACACGTCGTCGAAGTCGCCGCCGTATTTGACGAACGGTCTTCCCTTTTCGTCCTCGGCATAGAAGCCGTGGCTGCGGAATTCCCAGACGAAGCCGCCCGCGATCTCGTCGTGCGTGTAGTTGTGATCCCAGTAATCCTGTAAGGTCCCGGGGCTGTTGCCCATCGCGTGGGCGTATTCAATGGCAAGCACCGGCGCGCCGTCGGGTCCCAGCTCATCGTATTTCGACATGGGATAGTAGCCGATCTTGCGGAAATTCGTGTACATCGCCGAGCCGTTCTTCACGATCGGCTCCTGCACCATGATGACCGTCCGCGACGGGTCGAGCGACGCGAGCAGATCGGCGCATTTGCAGAGATTTTCGCCCGTGCCGCATTCGTTGCCGGTCGAGCGCATGAAGATGCAGACCTCGTTCTTGTTCGCCTCGAAGATGCGGCGCGTCCGGTCGAGATAGGCGGCGAGCCATGCCGGGTCCTTCGACAGATACCCCTGATCGCCGGTCGCGTCGCCGCAGCCGTGCGTCTCGATGTCGCTCTCGTCCATGAAGTAAAGCCCCAGCTCGGCGGCGATCTCGTAGGTCGCGGGATCGTTCGGGTAATGCGACAGCCGCACGGCGTTCAGACGGTTCGCCTTGATCGTTTTAAGGTCGCGCTCGATGTCGGCGACCGACAGAGCCTTGCCCTTCTTCCCGTCGTTTTCGTGGCGGTTGACGCCCTTGATATAGACCGGACGGTCGTTGACATAGAAGCGGTTCCCCTTCACGTAGCTCCAAAGGATGCCGACGCGCTTCGTATGCACCTCGCAGAGCGTTTCGCCGTCATAGACGCGCATCGTCAGCGTGTAGAGGTTCGGCTCCTCGGCGTTCCAGAGCTTCGGGTTTTTAGGCCGGAACGTGAACTCGCCCTTGGCGCCCGTGACCGTCCCGGTCTGTCCGTCCAGCGTCAGCTCGACGCGCGCGCCGACGGTCTCACCGCCAAGCGAGGTCTTCACCGTGACCGAATCGGGCGACGTGGCGACGTGATAGTCCCACAGATAAGTCCCGCCGAGCGTCAGCAGATAAACGTCGCGGAAAATGCCGTTGGCGAGCAGCATATCCTGATCCTCGAGATACGAAGCGTCCGAGAAGGTGAAGACCTTCACGGCGAGCAGATTTTCACCTTCCCGCACCTTGTCCGACACGTCGAACTCGGCGGCGTTGCGCGAGCCCTTCGAGAAGCCGACGAATTCGCCGTTGAGCCAGACGTAATAAGCGTTGTCCACGCCGCCGAAATAGAGGATCGTGTGATCGGTCACGCGGTCGAGCGTGAAGCGGCGGCGGTAATAGCCGACCGGATTTTCGCGGCGGATATAGGGCGGGTCGAACGGGAAGCAGTAGCGGACGTTCGGATAGCGCGGCTTGCCGTAGCCGTCCGGATGCGAGGGCGTGCGCGCATACTGCCACATCGACGGGATCGAAAGCTCGTCCCAGTCGTCGTCGGGATAGCCGGGCGCTTCAAAGCCGTCGAGGTCGTCGTCTTTCCGGTAAGCGAAGCGGCAGACGCCGTTTAAGGAGACGAGAAGCTCGGAGCTTTCCTTATTCTTAAAGAAGACGTTTTCATGAAGCGCGGGAACGCTCGTCGCGCGCGGCGGCAGGCGGTCGATCGAAAGCACGGACGGGTCTTCGAGATTCGGGTCGCGTCCGGTGAGCTGTTTCTGGCTGAACATGGCGGATTTCCTTTCCTTCGGATGGATTTTTATCAGTATAACACAATTCCGACCCGTTTGCAAGAGAAAGCGCGAAAATTGTCGGCTCCCGCCCCGCCGAAAAACGCGCAGCTCCGGATTTTCCCGCTCAACGGCTTCTCTCCCGCGCCGGGCGGCGTTTTCCCTCACCCCAAAATGCCGGAGACCCGGCCGGTCTGCCGGTCGGGTCTCCTCAACTCAGTTCAACACCACCATCGCGCCCGCCGCGTCGTCAAAGACCGGCAGCGTGATGTGCGCGCCGCGCAGATCGCGTTTTATGACCAGCTCACACTCGCCGTTCCGGTCGTAATAGACCGCGCGGGAGAGCTTTCCGGTCTGCGCTTCGTCGACATGGAGCATCCCGTCCTCCGCCGGCTCGCCGTTCGTGTTCGTGTTCACAAGGCAGACGACATAGCCGTCGGGTCCCGCGAGCGTTTCGGCGTGCAAAGCGTCAAGCTCGGACGTGACCCTCACGACCGGACGGATCCCCGCGATCTTCAGCAGCTCCGGCAGACGGAACTTCGCGCGGCGGTCCACGTTGTCGCCGCCCAGCGTTCCCGGCACGCGGTAGCAGTAATTGCTCTGCGTGGAAACGCCGTACATCTCCGTCCCGCAGGCGGGGTGCAGCCGGTTGTCCGCCATGACCACCGCGTGGGTCTTCGCAAACTCCGCGACCTGCGCCTTTTCGGTCTCGTCGAGCGCTTCAAGGCGCGGGATGAACAACAGCTTCACGCCGATGCGGTTCTCGGCAAGGTCGGCGGCTTCGATGAAGTCGGGCGTAACGCCGAGCGCAAGCAGCTCTTTGAAGCGTTCCTCCTCCTTCACGTACCAGAAATTGCTTCCGCAGACGTACCCCGCCGCTTCGCCGACCGCCGCGCCGTGCAGCGAATAGAGGATCGCCGCGCCGCTGCGGACGCGCTCGCACCTTGCCAGCATCGGACCCATCTTCCCGACGAGCCGGTTGACCCGGACGCACTCGTCGTACTTCCCGGTCTTCGAGTGATCGTTCCAGACCATGCCGCCGAGCT
>JAZRXB010000160.1:0-6683 GCA_045600005.1 Eubacteriales bacterium
TCGCCGACCCGGGGCTTGACGCGGCGCGCGCGCTCGCCGGGTTCTCGTTTGAGAAGCTAAAAAGCGCCGAATTCTGCACGCCCGAGACGGTCTATCTGACGACCTCGCTGACCGGCGTCGTCAGCGGTCTGTCGCGCGGGCGCAATCAGTCGAACCTTGCGCACGGGCTTTATGAAGCGGTGCGGCGGCATTTTCCCGCCGAAGCAAAGGGCGCGCTCCACGGCGAGCTGGTCGCGGTCGGGCTGTGTATGCAGCTCGCCTTCGATAGACGGCGGAAGAAAATCCCCGGGATCCGGGCGGTCATGCGCCGCTTCGGAATGCCGCAGAACCTTGTCGAAGCGGGCGTTCCCGACACGCCGGAAAACCGCCGCATCCTGCGGGACGCGATGCTTCACAGCCCGTATTTCGCCGATTCGCCGGAGGGACGCGAAGCGCTCTGCGGCGCGCTTTCGGAGGTGTGGGCATGAATCCGGGCTTTGATTTCACCGGCAAAAGCATCCTCGTCACCGGCGGAGGCCGGGGCATCGGATACGCCATTGCAAAAGCCTTCGCCGAAAGCGGCGGGACGGTCGTCATCGCGGCGCGGTCGGAAAACGTTCACGCCGCCGCCGAAACGCTCGGCGCGAACGTCTCCGCCGTCCGCGCCGACCTTGCGGACCCGTCCGAGCGTCGGCGGCTGATCGCCGAAACGCTCGCGCGGACGGGAAAGCTCGATGTGTTAGTCAACAACGCGGGCGTGCAGATCCGCCGCCGGTCGGAGGACTTCCCGCTCGACGATTTCGAGAAGGTGCTGGAGGTCAATCTGACCGCCGTGTTCGAGCTTTGCACGCTCGCCGGGCGCGAAATGCTGAAAAACGGGTACGGGAAGATCGTCAACCTCGCGTCGATGCTCAGCTTTTTCGGCGGGCTGACGGTCCCTGCCTACGCCGCGTCAAAGGGCGGCGTCGCTCAGCTGACGAAAGCGCTGGCAAACGACTGGGCGGGGCGCGGGCTGAACGTCAACGCGGTCGCGCCGGGCTACATCGAGACCGACATGAACGCCGCGCTGATCGCCGACCCGGCGCGGTTCCGTGAGATCTCGTCGCGGATTCCGGCGGGACGGTTCGGAAAGCCGGAGGAGATCGCGCCGGCGGTGCTGTTTCTCGCGTCGGACGCGGCGTCCTATCTGAACGGCTGTATCCTGCCGGTCGACGGCGGGTACCTCGGCAGATGACGCGGCGCGTCAGTAATCTAAGGCAGCCTCTGAAAATTCATGAAAAAAAAACAAAACCCGATACTATGGGTATCGCGTTTTGTTTTTCAACGGATTTTTGGATTTTCAGAGGCAGCCATAATATAAGGAAGGAAACCATCAAAATGTTACATCTTGACCCCATCCGGAAAGCGGCGCTCGCCCATCTCGACACGCTCTGGCGGGATGAATACGACGGCGGCGGCTTCGCGTATCAGCGCGGCGGCTATCCCTGCGTCATGGGGACCTGCGACGCGGCGTGGATCTTCTACGCCCTCGCCGCCGACGATTCCGCCGCGAAATACGGCGACCGCGCCGCCGACTGGCTCCTCTCAAAGGCGCGTCCCGACGGCAGTTATTTTCACGACTACCCGCCGAAGCATTCGACCTCCTACCGCCACAGCGGCGGACACGCCTTCTGGATGGTCCGCCGCGCGCTGACGATCTACGGGCGCCGCGCCGACGGCGTTCCGGCGTGGCTCGAACCGCTCCTGTCGTCCGAAGCGCTCGCGGCATGGTTCGACGCGGCGGACTGGCACGTCGAAACGTCGAATCACCACAACATTTTAGCGCTCATCCCCGCGATGCTCTATTCGACCGACCCGGCGTGGAAGGACGTTTTCTACGGAAAGCTCGCCGCGATGCAGGACCCCGGCGGCTGGTGGTCGGACCACGCCGACCATTCGATCAACATCAGCCGCACCTTCGCGTTCACGGCGCTGTTCACGGCGGACGACAGAACGCCGCCGATGCCGCGCGAGCTGTTGGAAAAGGTGAGATCGTCGCAGCGTCCGGACGGACATTTCGACAAAATGAACGCGCCGGACTACCACACGATGGACGCGGCATACATCCTCTGGCGGCTCGGCAACCGGATCGGACTGCCGTTTGACGAGCGGGAGGAAGCGCTTCGGCGGGTGCTTCACGCGGTGGAAGCGCATCTTGCCGAGGTTCCGGTGTCGGCGATGGCGACGCATCATCTGGCGGCGGTACTCCACACGCTCGGACTGCTCGCGGAAGCGTTCCCGGACGAGGTGCAGACGAGCGTTCCGTGGCGGTTTGACTGGGACAGGGCGGAAATGTTCTGAACCGGGCTGACTTTCCGCCCGTCCGGACGGTGAACTTCTCCGAAAAACGGACGTTTTTTCGCGGGATCTCTTGCAATCCGCGCGGGGAGCTGTTATAATAGAAGCGGGAATTTCATTTCCCGCTTCTTATTTTTGAAAACCTGTCCGACCGTTCTCACGACCCGTGAAGCGGCTCACGCCGGACATTTACCGGAAAGGAACGACATGAAAGATCTTCTTGAAACGCCGGGCGCGCGGATCGCCTGCTTCGGCGACAGTCTGACCTCGCACGGCTGGTGGCTCATCGAAGCCGAGCGGCTGTTAAACAAACGCTTCCCCGCGCTCGACCTCACGATGCTGAACGTCGGCGTCGGCGGCGACACGCTGCACGGCGCGCTCCGGCGCTTTGACTGGGACGTCCCGCGCTACCGCCCGACGCACGTTTTCATCGGCTTCGGCGCGAACGATTCGCGCTACACGTCCTACAAGCGCGGCGGCGACCATACGGAGCTGATCGCCGGGCGGAGCGGGCTGTGCGAAACCTACACGAAAGCGCTGAACGACTGCATCGAGCTATGCCGCTCCCACGGCTTCGAGCCGATCGTCGGCACGCCGACCGCTCCCTTTGACGACGGGATAAGCCCGGTGGACAACGGCAAAGTGAACGGGATTTTGGAGATGTTCACCGAATGCGCGCGTCGGACGGCGGAAGAAACGGGCTGTCTTTTCGTCGATCTGCACCATCCGATGAAGCGTTTTCATGAAAGCTGGCGCGGCGGCGCGGACGATCTTTACCGTCCCGACCGTCTGCATCTGCTGAAGGACGGGCATCGCGTCCTCGGTCTGGTCTTCGCGGGCGAGCTGACCCGCGCGCTGACCGGCGAGGAGCCCGCGCCCCTTCCGACTTGCCCCGATGAGATCGAAACGTACTGCGGCGAATTCACGAAAGCGATGGACGAGCGCTGGTCGCACGAGCAGATCATCCGTTCCGCCGCGCATTTCCGGAGCGACGCGGCGATCAGAGGCTGGGACACGGGGACGGTGGAGGAAACGATCCTTCGCGGCTTCGAGGAATTCGACAAGCCGGATTCGCCCGAATTCCGCCGGAAGGAAGTCATCTGTTACGCCGTCTGGCGCGACCATCTGGACGAACTCTTCACAAACCTCGAAGTTCTGATCCGGCAGTCGAAGGAGTCCTGACTCCTGCTCGCTCATTTTGCCTTCTTTGTTTGATTGCAAATCATCGGGGGCTTGACTTGCCCCCTTTTCCCTCATTTTGCCTTACCTGTTTGCAAATCATGGGGGCTTGACTTGCCCCCTACTTATCATTTTTCCTGACTTGTCAGTCCGGGGATGGAAAGGAGGGTGGAAACCATCTGCCGAAGGTTTCCACCCTCCTCTCCACTCCTCCCCTTTCCTTGGCTCGTGCAGGCGACGCGGCTTCGCCACCCGCCGACCGGAGGAATCATGCCTTAGTTTTGCTACGGACATGATATTGTAGAAAGCGTTCGTATCCCATGCGTTAGGTTATCGACCAAATTTTATTGTCAAAACGGCAGAGCGTCCTCTTGGACGCTCTGCCTATTGTTTGCTTAGAAAAGCGGGTTTGTCAGACAACCGACAAACGCCTACCACAATATCGCCGCTGTCAAGTGACTAAGGCATGAATAGATACGCTTTTTACAATATCGTGTCCGTCAGCTAGCAAAGACACGAAAATAAACGCCTACTGCAATATCATGTCCGCAGCAAAACTACGGCATGAGCCGCCGTCAGGCGGGTGTCAGCTGCAAAAACGTTTTTCATACTAACAATAGGGAGAGCGTCCAAGAGGACGCTCTCCCGTTTGGGAAACCATATTTTCGCCGTAAAGCTGACGCATGAGAAGCGAACGCTTTTTACAATATCATGTCCGTCAGCAAACTAAGGCATGAGTTCACCGTTAGGCAGGCTGGCAAAGCCAGCTTTGCCGCACGAAGCCAAGGAAAGGGGTAGAGTGGAGAGGAGGGTGGAAACCTTCGGCAGATGGTTTCCACCCTCCTTTCCATCCCCGGACTGGCAAGTCTGAAAAGTAATAAGTCGGGGGCAAGTCAAGCCCCCATAATTTGCAAACAAACAAAGGTAGCAAATAAACGGTTAGGGGACAGAAGGGCGCGTCACCGCGCCAGCCACCCTCCGTCGACGGCGAGCGTGAAGCCGTGGACGTAATCCGACGCCGCGCTTGCGAGGAAGACCGCCGCGCCGCCTACGTCGGACGGCAGACCCCACCGCCCGGCTGGGATCCGTTCGAGGATCTCGCGCGAACGCTTTTCGTCGGCGCGTAACTTCTCCGTGTTGTTCGTCACCATGTAGCCGGGCGCGATCGCGTTGACGTTGATGCCGCGCGGCGCCCACTCGTTCGCAAGCGCTTTCGTCAGCCCCATCACCGCGCTTTTCGACGCCGTGTACGCCGGGACCCGGATGCCGCCCTGATACGACAGCATCGACGCAATGTTGATGATCTTCCCGCCGCGCCCCTGCTTTACGAACAGCTTCGCCGTCTCTTTTGACAGGAAAAACAGCGTGCGCAGATTCGTGTTCATCACGTCGTCCCAGTCGTCGACCGTGTAGTCGATCGCGTCCTCGCGGCGGATGATCCCCGCGTTGTTGACGAGAATGTCCACGCCGCCGAACGCTTCGACCGCTTCGTCGAGAATGCGCTTCACCGGCTCGATGGTCAGAAGGTCAGCCTTCACCGGCAGAAACTTTGCGCCGGTCTTCTTCACGAGCGCTTCGGTCCCGGACATATCGCTCCGCCCGACGCCGACGATGTCCGCTCCGGCTTCGGCGAGCGCGATGCACATCCCCTGACCAAGCCCCGTGTTCGCGCCGGTGACGACGGCGGCCTTGCCTTCCAGACTGAAAAGTGATAAATCCATCGTTTCCCTCCGGTCACTGGACCTTCATCGTTTCCGCAAAGCCGTACTCCGCGTAGTCGTCGAGCATTCCGTTATCGTAGAGATACTGCAAAAGCGTGTAGCGCTCGCGGAACGTGCGCCCGCGGTGAACGCCTTCGAGGAAAATTTCGCGGTCGGTGACGGCGAACTCCATGTGCAGCTTCTCCTGAAGCGCGACCGTCCGCCCGAAGACCGGCAGATAGGGCGCGATCAGAGCCCTGACCGCCTCGTCCTTCGTCTCGGCGTAGAGACGACGGTACATCGCCATGGCAGTGAAGGTCGCTTCGCCGACCTCAACGCCGTGATAATGCGGCGCGTGGCGACGTTCCAGCCCGATGACCTCCCACGTCTGACCGACCATGTGTTCAGTCCCCGACGCGGGACGCGACGTGCCGGTGTAGGCGATGCCCAGCCCCGACATGAGCAGTCCGTCCGCGATGGCGCGCACGTCCTCCGGCTTGCGCTCGTCGACGCGGAATGCGCAGTCCACGCACTTCGCCGCCGCTTCGAGCACCATCCCCGCCGTCTTTTCGCAGTAGTATTCGCCCGTGAAATGGGTCGAAAGCTGCCAGTCGAGGATGGCGATCGGCTTGCCGATCATGTCGCCGATCCCGGCGAGCAGCAGCTCGCGCGGCGCGGCGGCGCAGATGTCAAGGTCAATGATCACGTCCCGCGCGGTCGAGCAGGTGTAGATGATCTTCTTCCCGCCGACGAGCAGCGGCGCGACGACCGAAATGTAGCCGTCCATCGACGGCGCGGTGCCGCATACGCCGTATTCCAGACCGAGACGGTAGCTGACCATGCGGCTGATGTCGTTGACCGAGCCGCTGCCGACCGCCAGCACGTAGTCGGGATTCTGCGAAAAAGCGTTGATGTCGTAGGGGTCGGGGCATTTGCCGATCCTGATGAGCAGTTCGCCGACGTGTTCGGCGGTCGCCATCGTGCCGCGCGGCAGGACCACGACGTCGAGCTGTTTCCCGGCGGCGCGGAGCAGCTCCTCCGCGTGACGGCCGGCGATCTCGTAGGTCGTTTCGTCGGAAACGAGACAGATATGCTTCCGGTCGGCTAAGATCTGCGGGAGCTTTTCGATCGCGCCCGACGAGACTTCGAGATTTTTGATCGGCGCGGTGTGACGTCCCTGCGAGCAGGCGCATTCCATTTCAAGCATGGTGAAGATCCTCCGTTATTGTTTCATTAAGAATATCATACTCCGAAAAGAATAAAAAATCTATCGGTTTCCTGCCGGATATTTTTATATCTTATCCTCTTTTGCTTGCAAAAGAGCTGTGCGTGTGCTATAATAAAACCAAAGGAGGGTGCGCCGGTTCGGTGCAGGTAAAACAGCAAGGTGAAAGTCCTTGTCCGACAAAGCAGCAGCGAGCAGTCGGTACACAGCCTTGGAGCCGAAGCCGTGAGGTGAGGTTTAAGCGTAGACAGTGGAGTGCGAGA
>JAZRXB010000161.1:0-17262 GCA_045600005.1 Eubacteriales bacterium
CGGTGCGGTTCATTCCCAGATCCCGCCCTTCGCCATCGAGCCGACGCTCTTGACGAACAGGTTCAGATAGCGCGGATAGTCGCCGCCCGAGAAGGTCCAGCTGAACGCCGCTTTCCGTTTTGCCAGCTCCTCATCGTCCACGCGCATACTGATCTTCCGCGCGGCAATGTCGATATCGACGATATCGCCGTTTTTGATCAGTCCGAGCGGACCCGCCAGCGCCGCTTCGGGCGAAACGTAGCCGATGCTCAGACCCGACGTGCCGCCCGAGAAGCGTCCGTCCGTGATGATCGCACAGCTGTCGTAGAGGTCTTTTCTTCCCTTTAATTCTTCCTGGAACGTGAACGCAGTCGTGCCGAACCGTCCTTTCAGTCCCATGAAGCGCAGCACGAGCGCGTCGCCCGGCTGTACCTCGCCGCCGCGCAGCGAATCGAGCGCTTCGTGCAGCGAATCGTAAACGCGCGCCTTACCGGTGAACTTCATCAGATGCTCCGGTACGGCGGCGATCTTGACAATAGCGCCCTCCGGGGCGAGATTGCCGTACAGTACGCCGATGCCCGGGCGCTTCATCACCGGATCGTCGAGCGTGCGGATGACGTCGGGATCATAGATCTCAGCGTCCTTCACGTTCTCGGCGAGCGTGTGACCGGTGACGGTCAGGCAGTCTCCGTTCAGCTTCGGCATGAGGTTTTTGAGAAGCGCGGAGAAGCCGCCCGCCATGTCGAGGTCTTTCAGATTGTACTTTCCGCTCGGTGCGAGGTGGGACAGGAGCGGGATCTCGTTCGACGCTTCGTCGAAATACTTCCACCACGGCAGATCGTAGCCTGCTTCATGCGCGATAGCGGGGATGTGAAGGATGAGGTTCGACGAAGCGGCGACCGCCATGTCGAGTTTGATCGCGTTTTTGATCGCGTCGACGGTCATGATCTGACGGGCGGTGATGTTCTGCTCAACGAGATTCATGATCTGCTTTCCGGCGCGGTATGCCATCAGATAGAGCTTCGGGCTGACGGCGGACACGGTGGAGTTGCCGGGCAGCGACATTCCCATCGCCTCGGAGATCATGCACATACTGTTCGCAGTCGTCATCGAGCTGCACCCGCCGCACATTCCCCACGAGTTTTCGATCAGTCCGTTGTATTCGTCCATATCCATCTGACCCGCCTTCGCGGTGCCGACCTTGTCCTGCGCGTGGATATGCAGGACCTCTTTGCCGCGGAACTGTCCGAGAGGCATATAGCCGCCCGTGACCATGATCGTCGGGATATCGAGACGCGCCGCCGCCATCAGGTAGGCGGGCACGATGGAATCGCAGGTGGACAGCATGACCATGCCGTCGAAGAAATTGCCCTCGACCGTGATCTCGACCTGATCGGCGATCGAATTGCGGCTGGGGATCTCGACATACTTCGGGTCCTTTAACACCATGCCGTCGCAGATGCCGGTCGTCATGACCTCGACCGGGAAACCGCCCGCTTCGCGCACGCCCTGCTTGACGCGCTCGGCGAGATTTTTCAGATGTACGTGACCGGGATTGTATTCGTTCCACGAATTGATGATGCCGATGAGGGGACGGTCCTGCTCCTCCGGAGAAATGCCCATACCGCACAGCAGTCCGCGCCGGCATTCGGACGCTTCGCCGAACTCCCAGCGGCTTCTCAGATGCTCAGATTTCATACCGTTCTCCCCTTCTCAGAATTCAAAATTCATGCTCTCGATCGAGCCGTCGACCGACTGACCGCCGTCGATGAAGATGGTCTGACCGACGATGAAGCCCGACTTGGTTTTGTCGGCAAGGAACAGGATCATCGGAACGATGTCGTCGACCGTGCCGCCATTGCCGTAAGGGATCTTGCGCGCGAAGGATTCGAGGTCCTTCCGGCTGTAACGCTCGGCGAGCTTTGTGAAGACGAGACCGGGCGCGATGCCGTTGACGTTGATGCCGTATTTGATCAGCTCGACGCCGAGCGCTTTCGTGAACATATTGAGTCCGCCCTTGCCCGCCGAGTAGGGCAGCATTCTGCGGTGGACCCACGTGACCTCGGAATGGATGGAGGAAATGTTGATGATGCTTCCCTTAACGCCCTTTTCGATCATGTCGGCAGAAGCGTAGCGCGAGCAGTACGCGGCGGCGGACAGGTTCAGCGCGATCTGGGAATCCCAGTAATCCATCGGCATATCCTTGAATTCGCCCTCGGGACCGCCGGGGATCTGCAGAGCGCCGCCCGCGTTGTTGACCAGCACGTCGATGTGACCGAAGTGCGCGATGAAATCCTCGACCATCTTTTTGCAGTTGTCGTGCTTCGTGACGTCGCAGACGTAGACCTGCGCGTCGACGCCGCAGGCGCGGCACTTTTCGGCGACTTCCTCCGCTCCTGCGGGATTCTTATTGGCGTTGACGCCGACGTTATAGCCTTCCTTTGCGAACGCGACGGCGGCCGCCGCGCCGATGCCGTGCGAAGAACCGGTGATCAGTACGTTTTTCATGAATGCTCTCCTTAATTGACAGATATAGTTTTTCCTCTACTATTCTACACCTTTTCCGCCCGGATTGCAATAGAAAAAACAGCGGCGTTTTTATAAAAAAACGACTTTTTACAAAGAAACAGGCGGCGTCGCCGCCGCCTGTCCGGAAAACCGGAGAATACGTTTCCGGCTTTACTGCATGGTATAGTAAACACTGAACGCTCCCGTGCGGTCCTTCGCGTAAAGACTGCGCTTCATCGCGTCGCGCGAGACCGGCAGACTGCGCCGCTCCATGATCTCGGTCATGCCGAAACGCTTCACATCCGTGATGAAGCGGTCGATCCTTTCGTCCCGCTCCGGCGCGTCCATCGGAAGACGGACGAGCGTCAGATACCGCGCGGACAGCTGCTCACGCTCGACGCGGGCGCGGAAGGTTTCGTTTTCCGCCGCCGCCAGCGCCCTGTCGAACAGCTCGGTCATTTTAGCGACCAGCTCGTCAGTGATCCACGGATTGTCGGGCTCCTGATAGATGGTCAGCGGCTTCGACGAGCAGGCTTTTTCGACCAGCGCAAGATATTCCCCGATCACTTTCCCCGCCTTTTCGCCGAACACGCCGACCGTCCACTCGCGGATCAGCGCGTCGACGTCCTCGTCGGGGTTCCACAGGAGCCGCGCGGTCAGATAGGATTTCAGCTCGTCGAACGCCGCGCCGCCGCCGTAGGCGAAATTGCCCTGTTCCAGTACGCCGTCCACGCCGCAGCGTCTGAAATACCGGATGTTCTCCGCCAGAACGTGGAAATGGAAGAAGGGCTGGAGATAATTGCGGAAATTGACCGCGTAATCCCAGATGTACAGGTTCCGGCACTTGGGCGCCCAGTCGCGCATGGCGTTCACGAATCTGGCTTCCAGACCGTTCGGGTCCTCTGCCGCCAGCTCTTCGAGCGGACGGTCGAAGCGGCATTCGATGTCGCACAGGCGGACGATCACGTTCGGACGCGGGTCGGTGAGCTTCGCCTTGGGGACCGTATACTGGTAAGCAAAGGTGTGGAGCAGTACGTCCGGATGATCCTGTGCGATATCGTCGGCAAGCTGATTGACGAAGCGGAGAACGCTTCCCGCCGGGCTTTCCTCCTCCGCGTCGACCGCAGCGCACCTCGCACAGCGGCAGAAGCGGCGGTTGTCGTTCTGCGCGACCGAGAAAATGCGGCACGAGGGATTTTCCTTAATCCACGTGCGAAGCTGCTTTTTTGCGATCTCCACCACTTCGGGATTCGACAGGCAGGGCTGTCCGTCGGCAATGCGAACGCCGTCGATCTCGGAGAAGTATTCGGGATGCGAATCGAAATAGACCTCCGCCGGTACGAGGTCGCGGAAGGAGTGATGGAAATTGTACCACTTCATCCGGTAGCCTTCGGCGTAGGACAGGTCCGCCAGATTCGAATTCAGACGGTTCTTCGACGCAAAGCCGCCGTCGAACGCGAAGCGGAAATACGACTCGCGGTAGGTAAACGCCGGCTCCTCGCGCACATACGGGTCGGTCACGGTCAGCGTATCCAGCCTGTCATACGTCACAACGTCCTTCGCAAAGCAGCGGAAGCCGCAGTATAATTCGAGGAACCGGTACACGCCGTACAGTACGCCGCGGCTCGTCTTTCCGGTGATCACGAGGTCTTCGCCGTCCTCGGCGATCAGAAAGCCCTCGTCCTTCATGCCGTCAAGATCGTTCGTTTTGCCGCGCACGTTCTCGCCGATGCGGATCTCGGGTCCGCGCTTCTCACAGCGGTCGGAGAAATACGGAAGCGCCGCGCCGGTAGCGGCAAGCAGATATTTCTGAAGCTCGGACGCGGCGAAACGGATCGTTTCGTCCCCGTAGCGCCATGCGTCGATGATGTATTCGCTTTCGCCGTTCTGAGCGATGATATGCTTCATAACAGTTTCCTCCCAAAGTCATGATCGGCGGATTCGTGCGCCGTTCTGCCGGGCATCCGTCCGCCGGATTCGGAAAACGGGAACGGAGCGAGCCGTTCCCGTTTCGTCAAACGTTCCGCGTTTCCAGCACCTTCCGGATGCTGAATCCGTTTTCCTCCAATAACCGCTCCGCTTCTGCCGCGTCGACCGCGCACAGCTCAGACACGATGCCGATCATGCGCGCGCGCAGCTTGATGTTCGTCGGCTTTAAGTTGATCATCAGGTTCTCGTAAACCTTGCCGGTCTTGACCATCGCGCAGGTCGAGATCATGTTCAGCACCATCTTCTGCGCGCTGCCCGCCTTCATGCGGGTCGAACCGGTGATGACCTCCGCGCCGGTGTTCGTATAGATCGCAATGTCCGCCGCCTCGGCGATTTTGCAGACGCGGTTGCTCGACAGCGAGATCGTCACGCAGCCAAGCTCCTTTGCCGTCAGGAGCGCCGACAGCACGTATGCCGCGTTGCCCGCCGCCGAAATGCCCATCACAACGTCCTTTGCGGTGACGTGACGCGCCAGCAGGTCGCGTCTTCCGGCTTCCGCCGAATCCTCCGCGCCTTCGGACGCGCGGACGATCGCGTCGGTTCCGCCCGCCATGACCGCGATCACCGTGTCATAATCCACGCCGTAGGTCGGCGGACACTCCGCCGCGTCGAGTACGGCGAGCCGTCCCGACGTGCCGCAGCCGACATAGATCAGCCGCCCGCCTTCGCCGAGCGCCTTTGCCGCCGCGTCCACTGCCGGCGCGATGCTGTCTATTGCTTCGCCCACCGCGTCGACCGCGCGCTGATTTTCTTCCTGGATCAGCTTTAACATCGTCAGCGTGTCGGCTTTATCGATATGCGTCGTTTTCGGATTGCGCTTCTCGGTCTCACTCATGGAAGATCCCTCCGTCAGCGAAGGAAGCCGTTGATGATCTGCTCCTCGGCCTCCTGCTCGTTCAGTCCGAGCGTCATCAGCTTGGTGATCTGCTCGCCTGCGATCTTTCCGATGGCGGCTTCATGGATGAGCGCCGCGTCGACCGAGTTCGCTTCCAGCTCCGGGACCGCCAGCACACGTGCGCTGTCCATGATGATCGCGTCGCATTCGGTGTGACCGCTGCACGCGAAGTTTCCGACGATGCGCGAATCGAACTTCTGGAACGAGTTCTCACGCGCGACCGAACGCGACACAACATCCGCGCTCGCGCCGTCTCCGTTCAGCTCGACGGTGTAATTGCTGACCGCCTGCTGATCGCCGTGCGTCATCAGACGTTCGCGCACGACGAGCTTTGCGCCCGCCGCGAGCTTTGCGGTCGTCGCGCGGTCAGTCGAATCCACGCCCTTGATCTGCACCATTTCCATCTCCATCACGCTGTTTTCCTCCAGCGTGACCTCGGTGACGGGGTTTAAGATGCGCTTGCCCGCGCCGTCGCCCGAGCCGTAGTGCTTTTCGACGTATTTCACGCGGGAGCCTTTTCCGACATAGAAGCGGTGAACGCCGTCGTGCCGGGAATCCTGCTTGCCGCAGTTGTCGATGCCGCAGCCCGCGACGATCACGACGTCGCAGTTCTCGCCGACGTAGAAGTCGTTGTAGACCGTCTCCTCCAGCCCGCTTTCGCTCAGAACGACCGGGATGTGAAGGCTTTCGCTTTTCGTGCCGTCCTTGATGTGAATGTCGATGCCGCTGTTGTCCGGCTTCGTCTCGATATTGATGTTAGCCGTGGTGTTCCGCGCGGCGGTCGAACCGTTGGCGCGGATATTGTAAGCTCCCTCGGGGACCTCATGGAGGTCGGCGACCTCGGTGATCAGTCTTTTCTGAATGGCGTCAAGCATCGTCATCCCTCCTTCCCGGCGTATTTGCTGCACGAGGTCATGTCGGAAGCGGTCGAAAGCAGCTCCGGAAGGATCTCGTCTCTCGACCCGATCTTTTTGATCGAACCTTCGGCAAGCAGAACGATTTCGTCCGCAATGTCAAGGATCCGCTCCTGATGGGAGATGATGAGGATCGTCCCCTTCACGTGAGCGCGCATATCCCTGAATACATGGATCAGATTCTGGAAGCTCCAGAGGTCGATGCCGGCTTCCGGTTCGTCGAACACTGACAGGCGCGTGCCGCGCGCGAGAACGGTGGCGATCTCGATGCGCTTCAATTCGCCGCCGGACAGGCTCGCGTTGACCTCGCGGTCAATATAGTCCCGTGCGCAGAGTCCGACCGCCGACAGATACTCGCAGGCTTCGGAGATCGACAGCTTCTTTTTCGCCGCCAGACGCAGAAGGTCCAGCACATGGATGCCCTTGAAGCGCACCGGCTGCTGAAAAGCGAAGCTGATGCCGAGGTTGGCGCGTTCGGTGATCGAAAGGTCGGTGATATCCGTCCCGTCGAACAGGATCTGTCCCGACGTGGGACGCTCGATGCCCATGATGAGCTTGGCGTGCGTCGATTTTCCGCCGCCGTTCGGGCCGGTGACGACCACGAACTTCTCCTCGCCCAGCGTCAGGCTGATATCCCGGATGATCTCTTTATTTCCCGTTTCCTTTTCTTCCCCGCTCGGGACGGAAAAGGAAACATTTTTCAGTTCCAGCAAATCGTTCCATTCCTTTCGGAGCGAACCCGCTCCCTGTGATATTGTTGAGTTCAGCCGATTGCAGACCTTGCTCCGCAATCGGTAATCTGTTGAGTTCCATACAATATATTGTACCATATTTGGACGGAAAATACAATGGAGATTGTATGGAATTCACCGTTCTTTTCAGCGCTTTTCCTGTCGAAATTCACCTTTGCGCGTCGATCTCCTTCACAGGCGTGAGCGACGGGTTCGCCGAGACGCGGAAAGGCTTGCCGGACAGGAAGGTCAGCGAACGGATGGTGAGCTTTTCGCAGACCTGATAGGGGAACGGCTCGTTGAAGGTCCCGCGGTTGGATTCGTTCACCAGACGGTTGTAGTTCGAGAAAAGCGACGCTCCGCCGTAGCCGTCCGGCGTATGGGTGTCGTCGACCGTCACGTTTTCGAGCAGGATGTTATGCGGCATGGAGCAGACATAGCCGAAATCGTGCTGTCCGTCGTTGCTCATCCCGAACACGTTCGGCGTGCATACCCTGCCGCCGCACGGATGCCAGACGACGTTTTTCACCACGACGTCGCCGTCCCACGTCGAGCCGTAATCGGAACGGAAGCTGATGAGATTGCTTCCGTACAGCTCGGAGTTTTCGAGCGTCAGAAGCCCGCTGCCGATGGCGTTCAGTCCCTGATGACCGAGGATGCAGTTCCGGATGGTGTAGCCGTACACGCCCTGATGCGCGTCCATGCGGGAGAATACGCAGCCGTCGAGCGTGATGTTCTTGCAGAAGTTCGAGCCGATGAGTCCCCAGCGGGTCGTGTCGAGAATATCGTGCTGGCGGCAGTCGGCAAAGGTCACGTCGGTCGCCGAACCGACGCTGATGTCATAGGAGCCCATGCTGACCGGAAGGTTTGCCGAGCCGATGGTGTTGTAGATCTTGTGCGGCGCGAATACGCAGCCGCGCACGAGAACGCGCGAGCAGTTCCGGATGATGAGGAAGCCGCTGTAAGGCGCGCCGGTCTGACCCTCTCCGGTCACTTCATGGTGAACGTCGGAAATTTCGACGTTCGAGCGCTCGACCGAAAGACCGCGCGCGTAGTAGGTGTAGCGCGAGGGCGCCTGATTGGCGATCGTTCTGAAAAAGCCGCCTTTCAGGTGAAGCGTTTCGGCGTCGACCGGATAGGCCGCGCAGCGGTCGATATGCGCAAAATCCCAGAGCAGCGGATGCGCGATGGTCCCGTCGGCTTTCAGAAGGAAATTGTCGGTCTGACGGGAGCCGTTGTTCTGATTGAGACCGCGGCGGATGTAGCGGCGGATATCGTCCTCGGTCACAACGACGTAGCAGTCGGCGCCCGGCGCGAAGCCGACGTTCGTCTGCCCTCTCTCAAGCGCCGGGATCGTCAGCTCAAGCGGTTTCAGATAACTGAGTACGCGGAAGACCGGTTTCACGCGGTCCTGCACGCGGCGGTCGTCGATCACGAATTCCGAGTTGCCCCAGTCGGTATCGGTCCTGATCTCGGCGGTATGCGCCGCGCCGCTGATGTAATACGTCCGGTCGGCTGTCGTGCGGACGGGAAGCCGGTTTTCGTTGGCGTATGCGTGCGCCGCGCAGATCGCCTGACCGTCGTCGGTCACGCCGTCTCCCTTTGCGCCGAACTGTTCATAGGTGACGAATGTCATGATAAGATCCTCCGCTCATTCTGATTTCCGGTCTGTCCGACCGGTTCTTTCCATATTTCCCATTATAGCATAAAGCGTCTGAAAATGCAAGCCCGAAACGGCAGACAAAAGCAGGATAAGAGTATGTTTTCCGGATTCAACCGGCACGGTATTTTCCGGCAATGATGATTGTTAAGTTATTATTTTAACAATAGCACAAATCTGTCGGATTTCCTACGAAATTTTTTGATAATGTTTCAAAATTGCATTGCATTTTC
The DNA here is from genome assembly GCA_045600005.1 of Eubacteriales bacterium. GTDB lineage: Bacteria > Bacillota > Clostridia > Oscillospirales > CAG-272 > Flemingiibacterium. The sequence continues at coordinate 8,910 of JAZRXB010000161.1, forward strand.
TGATAGATGGTGCTATAATGATAATCGGCGCGTTATCCTTTTGGGACGCGCCCGTCCGATCACTTATCCGTTTTTTCCTTACGACTCACTCCACGAGAAGAACAGAAAGAGGAATCTTCATGAATATCATCGTCTGCATCAAGCAGGTCCCCGGCTCGAACAAAGCCGAGGTCGATCCTGTAACCGGCGTCCTGAAACGCGACGGCTCGGACACCAAAATGAATCCGTATGATCTTTACGCGCTCGAAACGGCGATCCGCTTAAAGGAAGCGCACGGCGGCAAGGTCACTGTCGTCACCATGGGCCCGTTCTCCGCCGAAGCCGTTCTCCGCGAAGCCTTTGCCATGGGCGCGGATGAGGGCTGCCTGATCACCGACCGCAAATTCGCCGGCGCGGATGTGCTGGCGACCTCCTACACCATCAGCCAGGGTATCCGTATGCTCGGCGATTTCGACCTCATCATCACCGGAAAACAGACGACCGACGGCGACACCGCTCAGGTGGGTCCCGAAATGAGCGAATGTCTCGATCTGCCGAATATCGCCAACGTCAATTCCGTCGAGGCGGCGGACGATGAGGGTCTGACCGTTACGATGGATATGCAGACCGCCATCGAGCGCGTCAGGATCAAGTTCCCGTGTCTCATCTCGGTCGACAAGGGCGTCTATCTGCCCCGTCTCCCCTCCTACCGCAGAATGTGCGCGACGAAGGATCTGCCCATCCGCCGCATCACCTTCGCCGATCTGCCCGATCAGAACGAAAAGCGCTACGGTCTGAACGGCTCGCCCACGCAGGTGCGCCGCATCTTCCCGCCGCAGGTCAACGAGGACCGTGAAATGTTCACCGGAACGTCCGACGAGGTATCCGCGAAGATCGTCGGCAAGCTCCGCGAGCTGAAATTCATCTGATGGAGGAACGAGACCATGCCGAAACTGATATTCCATAAAGAAAAGATCGCCGACGCGGAAGCTTTCATGAAGCTCTGCCCGTTCGGCGCAATCGAACGCGACGGAGACGGCTTCGCCGCAGGCGCTTCCTGCCGGATGTGCCGTCTGTGCGTGAAAAAGGGTCCAGCCGGAGCCGCTGAGATCGTCGAGGACGCTGCCGCCGCACCGAAGCTCAACAAAGCCGAATGGCGCGGCATCTGCGTGTTTGCCGAACAGACGCGCGGGGTCGTTCATCCCGTCGTCTTTGAGCTGATCGGCAAGGCGAAGGAACTCGCCAAGAACGGCGGACACAAGGTCATCTGCCTGCTGATGGGCGAGAACGCCGACGAAGCCGCTCACGAGCTTCTGCACTACGGCGTGGACGAGGTCCGTCTGTACGACGCGCCCGAACTCCGCCATTTTGCCATCGAACCCTACACCGCCGTTTTTGAGAACTTCATCAAAACGGTCAGACCCTGCGCGATCCTGGTCGGCGCGACCCCGGTCGGACGCCAGCTCGCGCCCCGCGTCGCATCCCGCTTCCGCACCGGTCTGACCGCAGACTGCACGGTGCTGGAAATGGAAGGCGAATACGACCTCCAGCAGATCCGTCCCGCCTTCGGCGGCAACATCATGGCGCAGATCTATACGCCGAACCATCGTCCGCAGATGGCGACCGTCCGTTACAAGGTCATGGACGCGCCGATCCGCAGCGCGGAAGAAAGCGGTTCGATCCTCCGCTGTGCGCTCGACGGCGTCGATCTGTCCTCCCGCATCGAGGTCCTCTCGGTCGAGGACAAGCCGGTCGTTCAGTCGATCGAAAACGCCGACGTCCTGATCGTCGCCGGACGCGGCGTGAAGAAGAAGGACGACCTCGTTCTGCTCCAGACGCTCGCAGACCGGATGGGCGGTATGCTCGCCTGCACCCGTCCGCTGATGGAAAACGGCTGGCTCGATCAGAAGCATCAGATCGGTCTTTCGGGACGCACCGTCCGTCCGAAGCTCATCATGACCTTCGGCGTATCCGGCGCGGTCCAGTTCACCGCCGGCATGAAAAATTCCGAGCGCATCTTCTCGGTCAACACCGATGAAAAAGCGCCGATCTTCAAGACGGCTCATTACGGTATCGTGGGCGACCTTTATGAGATCGTGCCGCGTCTGCTCGACGAGATCGGAGGAAAACAGTAATGGAATACAAGAAATTTGACGCTGCCGATTACGAATATCTGAAAGCGAAGATCGGCGACCCGGAGCGCACGCTCTGGGGCGACGCGATCCGTGAAGAATACAGCCACGACGAGCTGGGCGGCACGAAAGCCGTTCCGGACTTCGTCGTCCGCGTAAAGTCCACCGAGGAAGTCTCGGCGGTCATGGCTTACGCCTACGAAAAGTGCATCCCCGTCACGGTCCGCGGCTCCGGCACGGGACTGGTCGGCGCGTGCGTGCCGATCATGGGCGGCATCGTGCTGGACACATCTCTGATGACCCGCGTCATCGAGCTTGACGAGGACAACCTGACGCTGACCGTCGAACCCGGCATGGTCTTGATGGACGTCGCCGCGTTCGCCGAAGCGCACGATCTGTTCTACCCGCCGGACCCCGGCGAAAAGACCGCCACCATCGGCGGCAACATCTCGACCAACGCGGGCGGTATGCGCGCGGTCAAGTACGGCGTCACCCGCGACTACGTGCGCGGTCTCACCGTCGTCAAGACGGACGGCACGGTCATGCACCTCGGCGGCAAGGTCGTCAAGAACTCCTCCGGTCTTGACCTGAAAGACCTCGTGGTCGGCAGCGAAGGGACGCTGGTCGTCATCACCGAGTGCATCTTACGCCTCCTTCCCCTGCCAAAGAAGACGATCAGTCTGCTCATTCCCTTCACGTCTCTCGAAGACGCCATCGGCACCGTTCCGAAGATCGTCCGCTCGAAGGCGCTTCCGACGGCGGTCGAATTCATGCAGCGCGAGGTCATCGAGGACTCCGAAGCCTACCTCGGCACGTCGTTCCCGGACAAGCAGGGCGACGCTTATCTGCTTCTCAAATTCGACGGCGCGTCGAAGGAAGAGATCGAACGTCTCTATGACGGCGTGGCGCAGATCTGTCTTGAAAACGGCGCGATCGACGTGCTGATCTCCGACACCGACGAGCGCGACGAGACCATCTGGAAAGCGCGCGGCTCCTTCCTCGAAGCCATCAAGGGCAGCACGACCTACATGGACGAAGTGGACTGCGTAGTCCCGCGCAACCATGTCAGCGATATCGTCAAATACTGCCACTCCTTACAGAACGAGATCGGCATCCGCATCAAATCCTTCGGTCACGCGGGCGACGGCAACCTGCACATCTACATCCTCCGCGACGATCTGTCCGAGGACGAGTGGGAGCGCCGCATGAAAGCCTGCATGGAGAAGATGTACAAAAAGGCTTACGAGTTCGGCGGCAAGATCTCCGGCGAACACGGCATCGGCTTTGCAAAGCGCGGCTACCTGATGGAAGCCGCGGACGACAACGAGCTTGCGCTGATGCGCGGCATCAAGTCGGTCTTCGACCCGAAGAACATCCTAAACCCCGGCAAGGTATTCTGATCTGCCACGGCACGGCGGGGAAGCGCAAAACGCTTCGCCGCCCTTTTTCGTCCGGAAAGCCAAATTTCCGGCGCGGCTTGACAAAGCCCCCGCTGTCTGCTATACTATTAAGGAAAAATCTTCATCACGGAGGAACTTACCATGAATCTGAACGACTCTTTCAGCATCTGGTCGAGCTTTGACGTCGACCTTTCGCCGGAGGATATGGTGCTGACGCTCGAAAAGCGCGGCATGAAGGTCTGCGAGCTGTCCGACGAACACGCCGCCGCCCTGCTGACACGCGAAGGCTCGCCGGAGGAGATCGGCGCGGCGTTCCGTGCGTTTGCCGCCGCACACGGCGTCCGCTTCCCGCAGGGACACCTGTATCTGAAGCTCAGGATCTGTGACAAGACGAAGGACGTCGTCGGCATCATGACCCGCTGGTTCAGACTGTTCGGCGCGGTCGGCATTGAAAACGGCGTGCTGCACTGCGACAGCTTCTCGTTCGCCCCCGACACGCCGAAGGAGGAGATCATCGCCGCCAACGTCGAGGTACTCAAACAGCTCGCTCCCATCGCGGAACAGTGTCATCTTCGTCTCTGCCTTGAAAATCTGCGCCGCTGCTTCTGCGACGCCGAAACGCTGCTCGACATCATCGCCCGCGTCGGGTCGGATTCGCTCGGGATCTGTCTTGACACCGGACATCTCAACATCACCGACCGCGATCAGGAGCGTTTCATTCTGACCGCAGGCGACAAGCTCCACGCGCTCCACATCGCCGACAACGAGGGAAAGGAAGACCAGCATATGATGCCCTTCGGCAAGGGCACGGTCGATTTCACGGTCGTCACCGCCGCCTTAAAGAAGATCGGCTATAACGGGCTGTTCAACTACGAAATTCCCGGTGAGCGTCATCTGCCGCTTCCTCTGCGCGGCGCGAAATGCGATTATCTGCGCGTCATGACCGAATATCTTTTCTCATTATAATAAACGAAAGGCGTTATCATGCTCTTTTTTCTCATCCGTCACGGAGACCCGATCTATAATCCCGACAGTCTGACGCCGCTCGGCGAGCGTCAGGCGGAAGCCGTCGCCAAAAGACTTGCGCTGTACGGCATCGACCGCATTTACGCTTCGTCCTCGAAGCGCGCTCAGCTCACCGCCGCGCCCACCGCAGAGCTGGTCAAGAAGGACGTCACCATCCTTGACTGGTGCAACGAGGGTCACGCCTGGCGCGACCTCACCGTCCCGCTGGAAAACGGGCGCAAAACATGGTGCTTCCAGCATCCCGAGACCGCGCGTTTCCTGAACAGCGACGAAGTCCGCGCGCTCGGACGCAAATGGTACACGCATCCGCGCTTCGAGGGGACCGCGTTCGCCGAAGGGATCGAGCGCATCCAGCGCGAAAGCGACGCCCTTTTCGCTTCGCTCGGCTACGAACACTGTCTGGATTCCAACGGTTATATCGCAAAGAACCACACGAAGGAACGTGTCGCGCTGTTCGCGCATCAGGGCTTCGGTCTGGCGTTCCTGTCCTGCTTGCTCGACGTTCCCTATCCGATCTTCAGCACGCATTTCGACATGGGACACTCCGGCATGACCGTCATCGAGTTTGTTCCGTCCTCGCCGGACGGCTACACGCTGCCCACCGTCTTACAGCTTGCGAACGATTCCCACGTCTACCGCGAGGGACTTCCGACGAACTATCAGAACCGGCTGTATTTCTGAGGAATGGGCTTTCTGTTCATGATGCTCGCGCTGCTCTGCCTCGCAGTCGTCCTTCATAAGCGCTAAAAAGGGGACGGACATCCCTTTGCGGTACTGAAAAAAGCCGTTTCCGCACATTCTCGTGATGGCGGTCTGTCTGTACGGCGTGACATGGTTCCGGACGGCGGCGGCGACCGACTGGGGGTATCTTCGCAGGTACTTTACCCGGTCTGCAAGGGCGGGTGTCTGATCCTCGTCAACATCATGGCGGCGGTCTTTTTCAGCGAAAAGCCGACGAAGCTCAGCGTCGCCGGAACGCTGACCGCGCTGGTCGGAACGGTGCTCATCAATCTTCTCTGATGCGGCGAAAGGAGTGCGGTATGATGAAAAAGTTAAAGCTCACGGGAATCCTTCTTCTGGCGGCGGCAGCAGTCCTGTTTCTTTATGTCCTGTTTCATGAGACCGGGCATCTGATCGTCATGCTGTCAGCCGGAGCCACAGTGACGGATTTCAGCATTTTCGGCGCTCATGTGAGCGGGACGGGAGGAAATTACACGAACATCTCAGACCTGTGGCTTCACGCAAACGGCACATTTCTCCCCTTAGTCCTCTCTTATCTCGTCCTTTTGTTTTACAGAAGCGGTCGGAGCAGCGGACTTTTCTATCAGTCTTTTTTCTATTTTGTCGCGCTCGTTCCCATCAGCTCCCTTCTGGCATGGGTCTTTATCCCGTTTCTGTATCAGAGCGGAAACGCGCCTGTCGGCGACGACGTGACCCAATTCCTTCTTAACTTTTCACACCCTGTTCTTGTCAGCATCGCCGCACTGCTTCTCATCGGCGCGGGCGTCCTGCTCATGGTGAAAAAACGGATCCCGCAGAACTTCATAAAAGCGGTCCGCGAAACCTCTTCCGATTCATAAAAATGCGATAAAACAAAACCCCGGCGAAAAGGAAACCATTCCTTTTCGCCGGGGTTTCTGTCAATAAAGTCGACAACTTTGGCAGACGAATCCACAGAGCTGTGGATTCATCCGAAGATGCGGTTGGACGGAATGTAATCAAGCCCCATATCGAGCATGAACCTGACTGCCTCCGGCGTGTCTCCGGCGCGCAGACAGAGCTTCAACCCCATCCCGTGGACCTTTTCGACAAGTCCCGCCGGAGCCTTCGCGGGGTCGGGATAATTGTACGCCACGCCCGCGTTTCCGAGCTGCGCCATGACACCCGCCGCTTCGTCGGTCGTGAAAATATGATGGAGAAACAGCTCGTCCGAATACGAGCGCGCTTCGACAAGATGCCGCAGAGCGCAGCCTGAAAGGACCGCGTACCGTTCCAGTCCCCGTTTTCTCAGCTCGTCGACCGCTTCCTTCACCACGTCGTCCTTGATCTCGATGAACGGGATCGAGCCGAACCGTTCGCAGAGGTCGAGATATTCGCCGAACGTCGGCATACGGAGCGTTTCGGGCGGAAACTGACCGCCGAACCGCTCATGCTTCGCCGTCAGCGCACGGCATTCCGAAAGCGTCATCTCCGCGATTTTCCCCGTCCCGTCAAACGCCGCGTCCACCGTATCGTTGTGACAGCAGACGATCGCGCCGTCCTTCGTCCGCCGCAGATCGGTCTCGATCGCCCACGCATGACGTTCGCCCGCATAGGCAAACGACGCCGCCGTATTTTCCGGCGCGAATACCGTCGTGCCGCGGTGCGCCACCATGCGCGGACGCCGCCCGTTTTGCGAATGCCGCCCGTTTGGCGGCAGGTCAAAGATCGCGGTCATTTAATTCACCTCAAACGAGAAGATGTGAACTTCTCCATTCCCGTAATTGTCGGTCCGGCGCTCGCTTCCATAGGTCGCCAGCGGGATGAGACGGATCGCCTGCGCGTCGAGGTCGAGCGGAATATTCAGCAGACGCTGACCGTTGTCCTCCGTCTCATAGACCGTCCGCCAGCTTTCGCCGTCCGACGCTTCGATCCGGAAGGCTTTCAGCAGTGTGCGCGGGAAGCCGAACGAGGTCCGGTCGTAGGAGAGCGGGCGGAACAGCGGCATCGGGATATACATCAGATCCGGATTGCCGTCGATATGCTCGCGGTCGAGGTCGCTGTCCAGCACCAGCCGCACGCCCTTCACGTGCGTTATTCGGTCAAACGTGTAGGTGATCGGCTGATAGAGCCGGGCATAGTACCCGTTGTCGCTTCCCCAGATCCTCCGGTCGATTCCCGAAAGCAGCGCCGACGGGTCTCCCCACGCCGCCGTCAGCTTCGCGTTCTTGGAAAGCTCCGACGGTTCGCGCACAAAGTGCGGCAGGAAGCAGTCGTCGTCCATTAACATCTTCTGGAGCAGACCGATCCTCCGCTCGCCGACTTCACGCGGCGTCAGCCCTTCGCTCACCGAGATCGAAGCCGCCGTGCCGACCGCCTGCCCCATCACGCCGCAGGTCGCCATCACGCGGGTCGACGCGAACGCCATATGCGTCGCGCTGATGTTGCGTCCCGCGAACATCAGATTGTCGATATTCGCCGAATACAGGCTGCGGTACGGGACGCCGTAAGGCTCGGTCAGACGCTGCTTGTGCAGATGCGCGCCGTCCTTCCCGCTCAGATAAAATCCGCCGGACAGGTGATCGTCGACCTGCCAGCCGCCGTAAGCGACTGTATCCGGGAAGATTTTCGCCGCCGTCACGTCGTTCTGCGTCAGAACATAGTCGCCGATATAGCGAAGGCTCTCCCGCTTGCCCGGCAGGAAGCCGACCCATTCCAGCTCCCAGTTGTCCGCGCCGTGGTCGCCGTGATTCTTCATATGGTCCCAGACGCCGAACGCGATCTTTAACAGTTCGTCGCGGATCTCCTCCGTGTCATGGATCGTGTCCATCGTGCCGCCCAGCTCGATCCAGTAGAAATTCGTATGCGGCTTCTGTAAAACCTCGTGCGGCTTGAAGTGCATATCCTCGTCGGTCTCGTAGACATACGCCCACGACGGCGGCGTGTAGAAGCAGCGGTGATCGGTCTCACGCGCCTGTATGAGCAGACTCATGCCCATCACGTCGCCCGTCGCTTCGAGCGGCGCGAAGGGTTCGCCATACGCCGCGCGCGCTTCCTTTCCGGTCATGAACTTCGCCCCGGTCAGCGGCGCCAGAATGCTGTCGCCCGAGCAGTCGG
>JAZRXB010000162.1:0-5282 GCA_045600005.1 Eubacteriales bacterium
GACGGCTATCTTGAATAAAAACAGTCGATTGTTTAATGCTTTGAGATAACAAACGTTATAAAAAAATCCGTTTTTATGTCGGCTTTGCCGACATAAAAACACCTCTAAGGCGAGCCGGGGCGAGCCCTCGCGCCGATATTGGGGATAGCTGACAAAATAAATTTTGTCAGCAACGATAAGCGCGGGTACCGATTGTAAAACGAAGTTTTACAATCGACTATTGAATAAAAATTAAGGGAGGGCATATCATGCCATATATCAACTGTAAAGTCAGCGTTCCGCTGACGGCGGAAAAGGAAACCGCGCTGAAGGAAGCGCTCGGAAAGGCGATCTCTCTGATCCCCGGCAAGACCGAAAGCTGGCTGATGGTCTCGATCGAGAGCGGCGCGCATCTCTGGCTCGGCGGAAAGAACGATCAGCCGCACGCGATGGTCGAGACGAAGGTCTTCGGTTCCGTAAAGCCGAAGGACGTGGAGGATCTGACCGCCGGCGTATGCGATCTTCTGAAAAAACAGCTCGGCATCGAGCCGGAAAACGTCTATCTCACCTGCGAGGGCTATGAGAACTGGGGCTGGAACCGGCAGAATCTGAACCGGTCCTGAAAAACGCTTTCTTCATTCTATTTAGGTTACCTCTAAAAATTCAAATAATCCGTTGAAAAACAAAACGCGATACCCATAGTATCGGGGTTTGTTTTTCTTCCTCATGAATTTTTAGAGGCTGCCTTTATAAGCTGCATCCTGATATCCTGAATCCGGAGGAATTTCATGAGCAATGTACAGGACATTTTCGGCAGTATGGTCTTCAATGACACGGTCATGCGTCAGAAGCTGCCGAAGGAGACATATAAGTCGCTCCGCAAGACCATAGACAGCGGCAGAGAACTCGATCTCACGGTTGCGAACGTCGTCGCAAACGCGATGAAGGACTGGGCGATCGAAAAGGGCGCGACCCATTTCACGCACTGGTTCCAGCCGATGACCGGCATTACGGCGGAGAAGCACGACAGCTTCATCACGCCGATCGACGCGGGTTCGGTCATCATGGAGTTCTCCGGAAAGGAACTCATCAAGGGCGAGCCGGACGCATCGTCCTTCCCGTCCGGCGGACTGCGCGCCACGTTCGAAGCGCGCGGCTACACTGCGTGGGACCCGACCTCCTATGCCTTTATCAAGGACAACACGCTCTGCATCCCGACTGCGTTCTGTTCCTACGGCGGCGAAGCGCTAGACAAGAAGACGCCGCTTCTCCGCTCGATGGAAGCGGTCAGCCGTCAGGCGTGCCGTGTGCTGAAGCTGTTCGGCAACGACACCGAGCAGGTCATCAGCACCGTCGGTCCCGAACAGGAGTATTTTCTGATCGACAAGACGCTTTACGATAAGCGCCCCGACCTGATCTTCACCGGGCGCACGCTGTTCGGCGCGAAGCCGCCCAAGGGGCAGGAGATGGACGACCACTACTTCGGTTCGATCAAGCCGCGCGTCAAAGCGTTCATGACCGAGCTGAACGAGGAGCTGTGGAAGCTCGGCGTGCTGGCGAAGACCGAACACAACGAAGCCGCGCCCGCTCAGCACGAGCTTGCGCCGATCTACACAACGACGAACATCGCCACCGACCACAATCAGCTCACGATGGAGATGATGAAGAAGGTCGCGCTCCGGCACGGACTGGTCTGTCTGCTGCACGAGAAGCCCTTTGAGGGCGTCAACGGCTCCGGCAAGCACAACAACTGGTCGCTTTCGACCAAGGAAGGGCAGAATCTGCTCGAACCGGGCGACACGCCGCGCGAAAACGCGCAGTTCCTGACCTTCCTCGCCGCCGTGATCGCTGCGGTCGACAACCATCAGGACCTGCTCCGCGTATCGGTCGCCACGGCGGGCAACGATCACCGCCTGGGCGCGCACGAAGCGCCTCCCGCGATCGTGTCGATGTTCCTCGGCGACGAGCTGACCGACATCCTGACCTCCATCGAGAACGGCACGCAGTACGACGCCCACAAACGTGCCGTCATGGAGATCGGCGCGGACGTTCTGCCGAAGTTCCCGCGCGACACCAACGACCGCAACCGCACTTCGCCCTTCGCCTTCACCGGCAACAAGTTCGAGTTCCGTATGCTCGGCTCGTCGAATTCGGTGTCCGGTCCGAACATCACGATCAACGTGATCGTTTCGGAGGAACTGATGAAGATCGCCGACCGGCTCGAAGCAGCCGTTGCGTCGGGCGAGGAATTGAATAAGGCGGTGACCGCCGTCATCCGCGACACGATCAAGGAACACCGGCGGATCATCTACAACGGCAACAACTATTCGGACGAATGGGTCGCCGAAGCGAAGCGGCGCGGACTGCTCAATCTGCGCACCGCGCCCGATGCGCTGCCGTATTTCGTCTCCGAGACCAATATCGCGATGTATGAGCGCCACCACGTCTTCACCGGCACCGAAATGCGCTCGCGTCATGAGATCCACCTCGAAAGCTACTGCAAAAACGTTAACATCGAAGCGCTGACGATGCTCGATATGGCGAACAAGCAGATCATTCCGGCGGTGATGAAGTACATAAAGGAGGTCGCGTCGACGGCTCAGATCGTTTCGGCGGTCGGCGGCTTCACCTCGGTGGAGGAGGAGCTGACACGCGGTCTGTCCGGGCGGCTGACGCTTCTTTACGGGAACGCGAAGAAGCTCGCGGAAACGGTGGAGGAGAGCCGGAGGATCGACGATTACGGCGAGCTGTCGCTGTTCATCCGCGACAAAATGCTTCCCGCGATGAAGGAGCTTCGCGCGGTCGCCGACGAGCTCGAAACGATGGTCGGCGAGGATTACTGGCCCTATCCGACTTACAGCAAGCTGCTGTTCAATATCTGAAAACGAAAAAAACGCACGATCGTGCGTTTTTTTCGTATATGGAAAGCATGACGGACAAACGCGGGTCCTCCGCATACGGGCCGTGTAGCGGATTGACCGCACACGGGCCGTGTGCGGTGAAACCGTTTATTGCTGTGAGGAGCTTTCCGTCGACTCGTCCGTCTCGCGGAAGAGCAGGGAAATGCACCAGATGGCGGCAAGACCGACCACCGTGTAAATAATGCGGGCGGCAAGTGAATCCTGTCCGCCGCAGATCCATGCCACAAGGTCGAACTGGAACAGACCGATCGAACCCCAGTTGAGTCCGCCGATGATCGCAAGGATCAGCGCGATTCTGTCGAGCATGAGTACCTCCTTCGCTTTTTGAAAAGCAGAGTGAAATCCGGAAATCCGGGACTTGACAGCCGTTTTTCCGTCGGTCATAGTGTTGACCGATCGCCTGACCGTTATTCATGGCAGAACGGGAAAAAAATCACATTCTGACGTGCAAAAGCAGGGACGCGGAACGGTTTTGCGACAAAAAAAGCGGAGGGGAAAGCGTATAATAAAGAAGGACTGCAAAGGGAGGTGAAGGAGAGCGGTAGAAATCTATGCCGACACGCTTCTGCTTGTCAATTTCTCGATGGATTATCTGGCGCTGTTTCTGTCCGGAAAAGCCCTGCACGCGGTGATCCGACCGAAAAGGCTGGCGGCGGCGGCAGGGCTTGGCGCGCTGTATGCGCTGGCGGCGGTGCTTCTGACGGACAGTATCGGTTCGGCGGCGATCGGAGCGGCGGCGGGCGCGGTCTGCGCGTTCGGGATGACGGCGCTTGCGTTCGGAGGAGCGTGGACCGCCGTTCTGAGACACACGCTGACGTTCGGAGCGTTCAGCGTCGGACTTGGAGGGCTGATGACGGCGCTCTGCGGGCTGTACCGGTTTCCGGACGGTGCGGAGCGTTCATCCGACACGCTGTCTCCGCTTGCATTCGCGGCGGCGGCAGCGTTCAGCGGTGCGGTGAGCTGGGGATACGGGCGTTTCAGAAACAGGGAAGGAAGCTGTCAGGAAGCGGAGGTGACTGTCCGGCTGGGCGGAGCCGAACGGACGCTGCGCTGCATGACCGACAGCGGGAATCTTTTGCGGGAACCGATCAGCGGGCGGCCGGTGATCGTGACGTCCGAACGTGCGCTTGCCGGGATGCTGCCGGAGAAGTTTCCCGAAAACGCGGGGAACGTGAGACTGCGGGCGATCCCGGTCCGAGCGGTGACGGGGAGCGTGCTTCTGTACGGTTTCCTGCCCGATTCGCTGTTTGTGAACGGGGAGGAGACCGACGCTGTGATTGCGGTCAGGGAAGGAGAGGGAGATTTTGACGGATATGACGGCATCGTGCCGGCGGTCCCGGCGAAAAAGGAAGAAAGGCGGAATAGTGGATGAATCGGATTCAAACCGGCGCAAACAGATTCGGACAGCTTGCGGAACGTCTCATCAGCCGTGTCAGCCGTGCGCTGGCGTACCGGGAGTTATTCCGGCTGCGGCGCGGAAAGGGCGGACGGAACGGCGTGTATTACATCGGCGGCAGCGGAACGCTTCCGCCTCCGCTCGACGCGGCGGAAGAAGCTTCGGTCATCGCCCGCCTTGAAACCGACGGGGAAGCGGCGCGGCGCGAGCTGATCGAGCACAATCTGAGACTGGTGGTATACATCGCGAAAAAATTCGAGAACACGGGGACCGGTCTGGAGGACATGATCTCCATCGGGACGATCGGGCTGATCAAGGCGATCAACACCTTTCACGCCGACCGGAACATCAAGCTGGCGACCTATGCCTCCCGCTGCATCGAGAACGAAATTCTGATGCACGTGCGCAAAAACGCGGGCAGGCGCGAGCTTTCCATCGACGAACCGTTAAGCGTGGACTGGGACGGCAACGAGCTGCTGCTGTCGGACGTGCTGGGGAGCGACGACGAAGACATCCTGCAAAGGCTGGAGAGCGTCGAAGAAAAAAAGACGATCCGGGAGGTGATCGCCGGTCTGAGCGAACGGGAGCAGGTGATCGTGACCATGCGGTACGGTCTGAACGGCGGGCGGGAGCTGACGCAGAAGGAAGTCGCGGACCGGATGGGGATCTCGCAGTCGTACATTTCGAGACTTGAAAAGAAAATCCTGGCAAGACTCGGCAGAGAACTGAGCGGCAGACTCTGAGAAAACGCGGGCAAGGTCGTTTTCGGCGGAAAAATCCCATAAATCCGGGACTTTTCCGCCGAAAGTCCCGATCTTGTCCAAAAATTATAAAAAGTTTGCGTCATTGTATGTGTTAAAATGATATGACCCAAAAAGATAAGGAAGTTACTCAAAGATATGGTATAATGGAATCACCACAAGACCAAAAACCATATCAAGGAGGAACTTCCCATGAACATTATAGCACAGGAAGCCAAGAAACGT
>JAZRXB010000163.1:0-16514 GCA_045600005.1 Eubacteriales bacterium
TTCTGCCAGTCGTACATATTGAGCGCGACCAGATCGTCGCCGCACTGTCCGCGCACGTCGCGCACGAGCAGACGCTCGCTGTTTCCGTTCAGATGCAGTCCGTCGGCATAGCAGGCTTCAAAGCGGATATGCTCGAACACCGCGTCGGAAAGATCGCCGGTCTGCACCGCGAATCCGGCAGTGTGGGCGAACGTGACGTTTTTCAGCGTCAGATGACGGAGATTGTTGAAGAACATCAGCGTCGACACGCCGAAGAAGCTGCGCTCGCCGTCATATTTTCCGCTCTGACCGTAGCCGCCGCGCTTCACGCGCGATTCCTCCCAGCGTCCGCCGTCGATGGTGATGTTTTCGTCGGTGACGGATGGGGAGATCGGCGCGTGCGTGCCGTTCATCGTGTGGACATTGCGGAGCATCAGGACACTGCATTCGGGCGTCTGGCGGATGACCGCGCCGGACGCTTCGATGCGGCGGTTCGACGGGACGAAAAGCTGCGAGCCGATGAGATAGGGTTCTTCCCTTGCCGGAACGACGACGATCTCATGCTCGTCGAGCGCTTTCTGAAACGCTTTGTCCCACAGGACGCGCCCGCCGTCCCGGACGGTCAGCGAAGCGTAGTCGGCAAGCGATACGCGGTCGGAAAGCTCCGCCGAACGCCGTTCGTTCTCCGCGCGCATTTCTTCGAGCGTGCGGAGGATTTCTTCCTTCGTACTCATTATTCGGGGATCTTCTGAAGCTCGCGCACTTCGTCGGCGATCCTTCGCGCATCGTTCAGCTGACCGAAGAAGGCGAGGTTGAGCGTCGTGCGGATCAGCTCGTTGTGCGCTTCACAGCTTAAAAGATTTTTAAGTCCCGCGATCTGCGGCTCGTTGTTTGCCGGGTCGAAGTATTCGGGCTTCGCCGCGAGACCCTTGATGTAGGACAGTCCCGACATCGTACACCAGCCGCTGTAAAGACGTCTGACCTCCTCGCGGTCGGCGATGACGGCGGACAGGCGGTCGAGATAGGCGAGAATGCGTCTGAGCCGTTCGCCGGTGATCGGATGGATGACATTCTCATCCGGGTCGAAGCGGTAGGGGATCGGGCGGACCGATACCGTGTCGCCGAGCGTCAGCTCCGCCATGTAGCCGTGGTACCACGACGGCTCTTTTACGGTCGAATATTTGAACAGGAAATTGCCGAGGCTGTATACGATGGGCTTGCCTTCAAAGATCTCCATGCCCTGCATACAGTGCGTATGACCGCCGATCAGCGCGTCCGCGCCGAAACGGATGATGGTGCGGTAGCGTTCGATGCAGAGCGGAGAGGGGACCGGATTGTGTTCGCAGCCGCCGTGGAAGACGACGACGACAAACTGCGAGACCTGTTTTTCCTCTCTGATGCGGGTGCCGAGACGTTCGAGGTCGAAGCCGGCGGTGCCGGAAAGGTTCATGTCGGCGATGCCGAATTCGTTTTCGCAGACGGCGATGACCGAAACGCTGACGCCGTTCTTCGTGACGCGCCATGCCTTGTAGGCCTCTTCGATGTCGTGTCCCGCGCCGCAGCGTCCGATGCCGGCTTTGTCGAGCAGATCGAAGGTGTTGAAGAGCGCTTCTTCGCCGTAGTCCTTTGTGTGGTTGTTGGCGAGGACGGCGAGGTCGCACCCGGCGACCTTGAGGAAACCGAGGTTTTCCGGGTAACTGAGGATGTTCGGACCGCTCTTGCAGATCGGCTCGCCCATGCCTTCGGGCGCGAGCGGAGTTTCGAGATTCATGATGCGCAGATCGGCGGCTTCAAAGGTCGGGAGAAGCTCGGCAAGGATCGGGCGGGCGTTTTCCTCCGTGACCTCCTTCTGATTCTTGAAGCAGACGTCTCCGGTGAACAGCAGCTTGACGGCGGACATGGCAGATTCCTCCTGTGGTTATGTTAAGGAAACGCCGGATCAGGTTGATTTCGGCGAAAAGCCATAGCTTTCGGTACTTTTTCACCGAGATCCCGATGTGATCAGCGTATCCCTGATGGATTTTTCCGGTCGACGACCGGTCGTGTGAGCTTATTATAGCATATGAATGCGGCATTGTCAATCGAGCGGAGGAAAATCGAAGAAAAAGCGATACGGCGCGGAAAAAACGGTTCGATTCCGAAAAATCCCCCGGAAAGCAGGACCGGTCCGTCCGATCGGACCGGCTGTTTCCGGGGGATCCTGTTCGGGTTATTTCTGAATAAGCAAAAACTGCGAAAGCTCCCGAGTGTTCGGCTGTTGTCTTTACAGAGTTGCCGAATTGTCTCCGCCGTCGGCGACGACCGTGTGACCGCAGATGATCTCGCCCCAGCCGCTGAGCAGGTATGCCGCCAGCTCGGCGATCTCGGCAGGGTCGATGAAGCGTCCGATGGCGTGGCGCGGATAGGGCTGATCGGGCGAGTGCGCGTATTTTGCGATCATCGGGGTCAGCGTCGCGCCGGGCGCGATGCCGTTGATGATGACGCCGTTCTTTCCGTACCGCTTGCCGAAGGCGCGCGTCCAGCGGATGACCGCCGTTTTCGCCGCGCCGTAGGAGCCGATCACGTCCATGCACGCCGCGTTCGACGCGATGTTCAGGATATTGCCGCGTCTTTCGTGCGCGAGCAGGAAATCGATCTCCTCCCGCATCATGAAGAACGCGCCCTTGTAGTTGATATCGTTTAACGTGTCCCACTCGTCAGGCGTGATGTCGAAGGGCTCGTAGCCCCGTCCGAACGCCTGATCTCCGCCGAGCGCGGCGGCGTTGACGAAGCCGTCGAGCGCTCCGCCCGTCAGCGCGTCGGCTTCGGCGAGCTTTGACGCGATTTTGCCGCAGTCCGCGATATCGAGCGTCAGGATATGCAGACGCTCGGACGGCGCACCGTTTTCGCAGAGCGACGCTTTGGCTTCCATGAGCTTTTTTTCGGTCCGGCCGGCGATGACGACCTCGGCGCCGCCTGCCAGCAGACGCGCGGCGATGGCTTTGCCGATGCCGCTTCCGCCGCCGGTGACGAGAAAATGCGAGGCGCGAAGAGCAGATGATTGTGACATGATGATTCCTTTCGTTTCAGACAGAAGACCTGTCAGGCTTCGTTTTCTTCCAGACTGACGAGCAGCTTGCTGATGGTATCGTTGATCTGTCCGGTCAGTCCCGTCAGAGTGGACGCGACGTTGCCGGTCTTCGAAGCGTAGATTTCCCGGATGATCTTGTTGGCGACGCTGTCCTCCCATGCGATCAGACCGAAGTCGAAGGTCATCGAATCGACGACGATATCGAACATTTCCTCCGAATCGGTGTCGCGGGCGAACTTCGATTTCATCATGATCTGCTTGTAGATCTCAAGCGTCGTGCGGTCGCTCTCCCAGCTGAGCGCTTCCAGAATGAGCGAGATGTTTTCGAGCCGGTCCTCCGGGACCGTCTTTAAGAGGACCATCATTTCGCCCGCCCACGTCGTAGCGTAGTAGCGCTCCTGATGCTCGTCGTACTTCGGGCAGGGAACGAAACCGACGTCGATATCGCTGTCGCGGTACTTGGTCCCCATGTTGTTCGGCGTGCCGATGCTGAACAGAGCGGTCCCGAGCAGAACGTCGGCTTTGGTGCCGTCTTCCGGATTGGAGGAGGGGTTGTTGTAGATCTCCGTGTCAGAGAACAGCTCGTAGATGCGAAGCAGTTTATCGACTGCTATGCTGTCGGTCGGCAGCGTGAAGGCGGGATAGCCGTCCTTGTCCTGTTCGATGAAGGCGACGCCGGAGCCGTTGATGAGACGCGCGAAGACTTCCTTCCACGTCCACGCCACGCCGTAGCGGTCGTTGTCGTCCATCACCGTGTCGCCGTTCAGGTCGCGAGCGGCGAGCTTGGCGAGATCACAGAAGGT
The DNA here is from genome assembly GCA_045600005.1 of Eubacteriales bacterium. Taxonomy (GTDB): domain Bacteria; phylum Bacillota; class Clostridia; order Oscillospirales; family CAG-272; genus Flemingiibacterium. The sequence continues at coordinate 3,853 of JAZRXB010000163.1, forward strand.
TTCCAGCGTCCATTTATCCTCGCGGACGTAATCGTAGGGCGTTTTTTCCGCGCCGATCTGATCGAAGATATCCTTGCTGTACACCATGCCCGCCGCACGCGAGATCTGCGCGAGCGAGAACGAGCTGGTCGCGCCATACTGTTTCCCGTCGAACTCAAAGACCTTGGAAGCCGACGGGAACCACCATTCCGTGTCGAGATCGATGTACGGCAGATCGTTCAGCGGACGGAGACAGGGGATCGCGTCGACGATATTCTTGTCGCGCGGCAGCCAGATATCGTAGTTCGAATCGCCCGCCATCACTTCGGAGCGGATGAGGTTGGCGGTGATGCTCTGCTCGGCGCTGTATACACCGACGTTCAGCTTGCAGTTGAAGCGTTCCTCGATCTTGCGGTTGCGCTCGTAGACCGCGTCGTTCAGGACCTCGCCGTTCAGGTCTTCCACGTCGAGGGTGAGGTTCGTCCAGTACATATTGGTCTGGTCATTGTGGTAAATGCCGAACGTGAAGCCGTTCATGTCGCGGTCGGGCAGACCGTCGGTGGGGACGGCAGTGGTCTCTTCGGGAGCGGTCGTGTCATCGGCAGAGACACTGACCGGTTCTCCGCCGCAGCCGGCGAGCAGGGCGGAGAGCAGAAGCAGGGAGGTGAGACGGATGGCGTTCTTCATGTTTTCATTTTCCTTTCTGATTGATTTGTTTCAGCTTTTCAGCGCGTCGGCGATGACGCGCCTGAATTCTGCAAGCTCAGCGTCGGACGGCGCGTGGAAGAACGGAGGCTCTTCGCCGCGCACGGCGCGGAATTTGTTCTCGCCCATCGCGTGATAGGGCAGAAGCTCGACTGACTGCGGCGGATCATCGGCGAGGAACGACGCGATCTTCGGGAATTCCTCCGCGTTCGCGTTGACCTCGGCGATCATCGGCACGCGGACGATGATCCTCGCGCCGAGCGAGAGAAGACGCTTATAATTGTCGAGGATGCGCGCGTTGTCGGCGCCGGTGTACTTTTTATGAAGCTCCGGCGTGACCGCCTTGATATCGTAAAGGAACAGGTCGGCGAAGGGCAGGATCTTTTCAAACTGCTCAAACGGGACATTTCCCGCCGTGTCGACCGCCGTATGGATCCCTTCTCTGCGGCATTTTTCGAGTAACTCCGCCAGAAAATCCGGGTAAAGCATACATTCGCCGCCCGATACGGTCATGCCGCCGCCGCTCGCGTCGTAAAACGATTTGTCGGACGCGATGACCGACATCAGCTCATCGGTATCGGCTTCCCGTCCGCAGACGGCTGCCGCGCTGTTCGGGCAGAACAGGGCGCAGCGTCCGCAGAGCGTGCATTTTTCCTTATCATAATGAAGACTTCCGTCCGAAGGGTCCTGCGTCAGCGCACCGTTCCTGCATTTCGCAGCGCATTTGCCGCAGCGGGTGCATTTGCCGGCGTACCACATCCGCTCGATGCGCCCCGCCTGACTTTCGGGATTGTGGCACCATGCGCAGCGCAGGTTGCAGCCCTTGACGAAGACCGTCGTCCGGATGCCCGGACCGTCAACATAGGAGCCGCGCTGCACGTCGAAGATCATCGCGCGAAGACTCATCGGCTGTTCACCACCGTTCTGCGGATCACGTCGTCCTGGATCGCTTCCGATAAGTTTGTGAAATTGCCCGAATAGCCCGACACGCGCACGCGCAGGGTCGGATAGTCTCCCGGGTTTGCCTTCGCTTTCAGAAGCTCCTCCTTCGAGACGTAGTTGAGCTGGATATGCAGACCGCCCTCCATGAAGTATTCATAGATGATCTGCGCCGTCTTTTCAAAGTTTTCGTCTTTCAGGATCAGATCCTCGTCAAGGTAGGCGTTGCAGACGAACGGTCCGGACAGAATGGCGTGTTCGTCCATGTGCGCGACCGATTTGAGAAGCGCGGTCAGACCGTTCCGGTCCTTGCCCGCCGTCTGACCGGAGCCGACCATGAAGGCGTCGCCCTTATGCCGGCCGTCCGGGGTCGCGTCGGTCAGACTGCCGAAATGCGCGTAGTGCGCCTTGTACCCTGCCAGCGTGCCGATCAGAATATGGTTGCCGAACCGGTCGGTCTTATCCTTCGTGTGCCGCCAGATCGCGTCGGTGAAGCGCCGCGCCATGCCGTCGGACAGCGGGTCGTTGTTTCCGAAGAAGCGTCCCTTTTTGAGAATGAGCGCGCGAAGCTCCTCGCCCTCGCCGCCTTCCCAGTCGGCGCGGAGGATCTCGACGAGCTTTTCGAGCGTGACCAGCTTTTCCTCAAAGACAAACTGTTTGATGATCGACAGCGAGTCGATGACGCAGACCAGTCCCATGAAATTCGTCCCGGCGATGGTCAGCCGTCCGCCGCAGTTGTTGACGCTCACGCCGCTCTCGATGCAGCCGTCGATGAAAATGCTCGACAGAACGTTGATATCCTTCGACCGCGCGACGCCGAAGCCGTTGATGTAGGAAAGGATGCGGCAGATATCCTTCTCCATTTCCTCCTCATACAGCGCGAACACCTCGTCGAAGGTCCCGCATTTCACCAGCTCCTCCGTGCGGTGATAGAGCAGGTTCGTCAGCGAACGGGCGATGTTCGACGGACAGCCGCCGAACCAGATCGAACCGCGCAGGCAGGGTTCGTTGCAGCCGACCATCGTGTAGTTCACCGCGTCGTCCCACGGGATGCGGGCGATCTCACGAAGTCCTTTCAGCCGCGCTTCGTCCGAGACGAACGCGAAACGCATATACGGGTCCTTCCGTGCGCAGTCGAGCAGCTTCCGCACGACGGCGAAGGGCGTTTTTTTCGTGATGCGCAGCGTGACCTGCGGGCGGACGATCTGAAGCTCCATCATCGTATCGACGATCAGATCGGACAGCTCGTTGTAGCCGTCCGAACCGTCGGCGAGCGTGCCGCCGACGGCAAAGTGCGATTCGCCGCCCTTGTCTCCCGCCCATTTGTCGGTGAGCTTCGTGTGACCGCAGACGCGGATGAACAGCTCGGCAATGTATTCCTTCGCAAGGTCGGGCGTGAGCGTGCCGTTTTCGATATCCTGACGGTAGAGCCTTAACAGATAGCGGTCGATCAGTCCGATGCTGTCGGGCAGAAAGGCAAAGCAGAAGTAAACGACCAGCACGCCCTCGCGGAAGCTCCGCGCCGGATACTCCGGCACATGGCGGAGCGAATCGGCAAGCTCGGTCAGCCGTTCGCGGCGCGGCGAAGCGGAGCGTGCGGCTTCGGCTTCGCAGGCGTCGGCGCATTTATGTGCAAAGAGAATGATCGTCTCACAGGTAGCGCGCATGGCGTTCAGGAAATCCACCTTGTCGCGGTCGGTGTGGCGCACGAGCGAGCGGTCGATCTCGGCGATGTACTGCGTCAATCCGCAGTCGATGACCTTGGCGAAGTTGGCGGTCGAATGCTGCCAGTCGAAGGCGACGAGATTTTCAAGCGGACTGTCGTTGTTGTACAGCATATTGATCTCACTGAAACGGGTATGCCCGGCGCGGTGGAAGATGTCGGCGGTCACGCTGCCGTCGAAGCGGATCTGACCGCAGAAATGGACCGTCTGGTCGAGCCGGACGGTCTGCGCCAGCATAAATTCGCGCAGACGCTTCGCGGTTTTCCGCGCGTCGGTCAGCATGACGTCGCTCCGGTCGTAGTCCACCCTGACGACGGGCGGATAAATATCGTTCTTTTTCAGGTATTCCGCATAGCGGAGAATTTCCTCGCTTAACATGACAAAGACCTCCTCGTTTGGGCTGCTGTCTGAAAGTATAGCATAAGACATGGGAAATGTAAATGCACAAATTACCATGAGGGGCACTTTTCATCACAGAAAATCAAGCCCTGCGGCTGGAACACTTGACTTTGACGACGCGGCGGCGTATAATGAAAACGGAAGGATGGTGTGAAAATGCTGAAAAGTAACCTGACGATCAACCGGATCGACTATGTGATGCACGGCGTAAGATCGTATAAGGCGGGCGAGACACGCGACTTCACCGGACGGGGGGATCACTGCGAGCTGGTGTACAAAATAGCGGGGGAAAGCATCGTCACATTCCGGGACGAATCCTATTGCGAGACCGGCGGGACCTTCCGTTTTCTGCCGGTGCGCACGGAGGCGGATCGCTATGTCGTCCGGGTGATCGAGCCGGGCGATTTCTATTATTTCGCGTTCCAGTCGCCGGACGCGCCGACCGATCTGTGCCGCATGACCGTCCGAAACGGCGAAAAGCTCGAATGGCTCTACGAGGCGATGTGGCGGACGTGGACGATGCGCGAGAAGGGGTACTACCACCGCTGTCTTGCCTATGCGTATGAGATCTTGGCCGAAACGGAACGTCAGAGCTACCAGCCGAGCGAACGGACGGCGATCCTTGCTCCCGCGCTCGATTACATCGAAAAGCATCTGACCGACACGATCGACTGCGGCTCGCTCCATACGCTGTGCGGCGTCAGCTACACCTATTTCAAAAGCGTGTTCATCGAACGCTACGGCGTTCCGCCGAAAAAATACATCACGCGGCTGAAAATGAATCTCGCCTGCGAACAGCTCGTACAGGGACAGCTGCCTGTGTCCGCCGTCGCCGCGGCGCTCGGCTACTCGAACGCGCACTATTTCTCGCGGGTGTTCCGCGAGGAGATCGGCACGACTGCCGACGAATACCGCAAACGGATGAAAACGATATAGGGCGGTCTCTGAAAATCAGCGGAAGCGGGTATCGCGTTTGATTTTTTCGCGGTTTCCGGATCCTCAGAGGATGACATAGAGCAGTCTGCACGAAACGGGAAAAACGTTTTGTGCAGACTGCTCTTTTTCCTGCATTTCTTTTCCGAAAACCGCGCGCCGTCTCTTGCAAATGAAGCGGAAATATGATAGAATAAGGGGAGAAAGGAACGGTATCATGGAAAAGACGATTATCCGGGACGTCATTCTGCTTGCGCACCGCGCACGTCCCGCCGAAGCCTCCGATCTCGGCACGGCGGACGATCTTCTCGACACGCTCCGGGCGAACGCCGAACGCTGCGTCGGACTGGCGGCGAACATGATCGGCGAGCCGGTGAGCATCATAGCCTTTCTGGACGGCGGCTCATACGAGGTCATGCTGAACCCCGAGATCACGAAGCGCGCCGGTCCCTACGAGACCGAGGAGGGCTGTCTGTCGCTTGACGGCGTGAGAAAGACGAAACGCTGGCGCTCGATCAAGGTGCGCTGGCAGACACGCGAGTTCAAATGGCGCGTGAAAAACTTCGACGGCTTTACCGCCGAGATCATTCAGCACGAGATCGACCATCTGAACGGCATCATTATTTAAGGAAGAATCTGCGAAACATGAACGAAGAACAACATCTGACCGCCGATATGCACCTTCACTCGAACCATTCGGCGGACTGCCGCTGCCCGCTCGACCTGATGTGCCGGACGGCGGTCGAAAAGAAAATCGACATTCTCAATCTGTCCGATCACTCCGACGTGCGCTGGTCGCCCCAGATCGACGTGAAAGGGAACACGCTGTCCTCCATCGAGGAAGCGGAAAGTCTCGCCGAGGTGTACCGCGGACGGCTGACGCTCCTTGTCGGCATCGAGATCGGAGACGCGCAGCGAAATCCCGGGCTTGCGAAAGAGCTTGCGGCTCTGCCGATGCTCGATTCGGTCACCGGCTCGATCCACACCGGCTGGCTTGGGGAAGTACCCTACTCGTTTTCGCGCACCGATTTCACGAAGGTCCCCTACGAGGACGTGAAAAGGCTCGTGCGCGGCTACTACGAAAATATGCTCGAAATGATCGACATCGTGAAGCCCGACATCCTGGCGCATATGACCTATCCGCTCCGCTACGTCGTCGGAAAATGCGGACTGCCGCTCGACTTCGACGAATACGCCCCGCTGACCGACCGGATCCTCAGAGCGGCTGCGGAAAACGGAATCTCGCTCGAAGTGAACACCGCGTATCAGAACGAGGGCGAGCCGCTTCACGACGCGGACGTGAAGCTCCTGACCCGTTTCCGCGAGCTTGGCGGCAGACGGCTGACCATCGGCTCGGACGCGCACAGACCGGAAAAGCTCGGCTGTGATTTTGAACCCGTCCGGGCAGAGCTGCGGCGGATGGGTTTTGAAAAGCTGTATTATTATCAAAAGCGTGAGCCGAAGGCTTACGACTGTTAAGACAGCGCTGATCGGATCGGTTCTCTGACGAAAACGACCTTATTCAGCGTCTGTTTATAGTCGATTGTAAAACTGCGTTTTACAATCGGTACTCGCGCTTATCGCCGATGCCAAAAACGAAGTTTTTGGCTGCCGTCAAAACCTGTTTTGACGGCTCTCCCCATATCGGCGCGAGGGCTCGCCTTAGAGGTGTTTTTATTATAACATTCGTCATATTAAAGCATTTTACAATTGTCTATGTTTGTTTAAGTACGGAGGGATTATCCATGAATAAAAAAAGACGCATCGCGCTCGGACTCGACTATGGAACGCTGTCCGGACGCGCCGTGCTGGTGGACATTGCCGACGGAAGCGAGCTGGCGGCGGAGGTCCTGTCCTATCCGCACGGCGTGATGGATGATGAATTTCACGGAAAAAAGCTCCCGGCAGGCTGGGCGCTCCAGGACCCGGCGGATTATCTGGAGGTACTTCGCGTCACGGTCCCGGCGGCGATGAAAAAAGCCGGCGTGAAGCCGGAGGAGATCGTCGGCGTCGGCGTGGACTTCACGTCCTGCACCGTCCTGCCGACAAAGGAGGACGGAACGCCGCTCTGCTTCCTGCCCGAATACCGGGAAGATCCGCGCGCCTATGTCAAGCTCTGGAAGGATCACGGCGCGCTCTCTCAGGCGGCAAGACTTGAAGAAGCGCTCGCTGCGGCATATCCCGAACGCCTGAAAACCTACGGCGGCAAGGTCTCTCCCGAATGGCTGTTCCCGAAGATCATGGAGACCGCCGAAAACGCGCCGGAGCTTTACCGCGCCGCCGACCGCTTCATCGAGGCGGGCGACTGGATCGTCCGGATGCTGACCGGATGCGAGGCGCGAAGCGCCTGCCAGGCCGGGTATAAGGCGCTCTGGAACCGGAGGGAAGGCTATCTGCCGAATTCGTTCTGGGCAGGGCTCGTGCCGGAAATGGACGGCATCATCGGTACGAAGATACCGGAAAAGGTCGTGAACGCCGCGTCGAAGATCGGAGAAGTGAACGAAAAAGGCGCGGAGCTGACCGGACTTGCGGTCGGCACGCCGGTCTCGTCGGTCTACATCGACGCGCACGCCGCTTTTCCGGGCAGCGGCGTCACGCGGGACGGAACGCTGCTTCTGATCGTCGGCACGTCGACCTGTCAAATTCTGCTCGGCGAAGAGGAAAAGAAGGTCCCTGGCATCTGCGGCGTGGTCGACAGCGGCATCATCCCCGGTTATTTCGGCTACGAAGCGGGACAGGCGGCGACCGGCGACATCTTCGACTGGTTCGTGAAGAACTGCGTTCCCGCGTCCTATGCGAAGGAAGCGGAGGAAAGAGGGATCGGTCTGCATAAGCTGCTGCGGGAAAAGGCGATGGACAAGGCGCCCGGAGAGGGCGGTCTGGTCGCGCTCGACTGGTGGAACGGCAACCGCAGTCCCCTTCAGGACAGCTCGCTTTCGGGTCTCATCGTCGGCATGACGCTGACGACGAAGCCGGAGGATATCTACCGCGCGCTGCTCGAAGCGACCGCGTTCGGCACGAAGCTGATCATCGACAATTTCGAGGCGAACGGCGTCGCCATCGGGAGCATCGTCGCCTGCGGCGGCATCGCGGTCAAGGACGCGCTGATGATGCAGATCTATGCCGATGTGACCGGACGGAGCATCCGCATCGCCGCGTCCGATCAGACGATGGCGGTCGGCAGCGCGGTGCTGGGAGCGGCGGTGTCGGGAGCATACCGTGACATTCACGAAGCCGCCGCCGCGATGGGACGGCTGCGCGAAACGGTCTACGAGCCGATTCCGGCGCATACCGAAGCCTACCGGAAGCTGTACGGAATCTACCGCACGCTGCACGAGCGCTTCATGGACGGCGGGATCATGAGACAGCTGCGCGACATAAAATAAAGCACGAAAAATAACGATTTTCAGGAGGAATCCGTCATGACGAATGCACAGGCAAAGGCGTGCGAGGTGATTTACCGCACCGCTGACCCGAAATACTGCGACGAGGATATCCGGCTCTTTCAGGGCTGCCCGACCATTGCGGTGACGCGCGGCGGCAGGATCTATCTCGGCTGGTATTCCGGCGGACGCTGCGAGCCGCATATGGAAAACTTCAACCTGATCGTCTATTCCGACGATAAAGGAAAGAGCTGGTCGAAGCCGCTCATCGTCATTCCGAGCGATAAGGAGCGGAAGGTGCAGGCGCTCGACATTCAGCTCTGGACCGCGCCGGACGGCAGTCTGCACGTTTTCTGGGTGCAGAACAATACGCATCTTGTGTCCGAGGGCATTCCGGGCTACACGATCGACGGCTATGTGTTCAACGACAGCGTTCACGCCGAATGGGTCATGATCTGCAAGGACCCCGACGCGGAGGATCCCGTGTTCAGCGAACCGCGGTATCTCGATCAGGGCTTCCTGCGCTGCAAGCCGCTCGTCTTGAAGAACGGCGCGTGGATCAACTTCAACTACGACCAGACAAACGACCGCTACGGCTATTCGATCTCGACCGACGAGGGAAAGACCTACACCCGTTATTACGGCGCGAAGAAGATCCCCACGCCCTTCGACGAGGGAATGGCGTATCAGATGAAAAACGGCGACGTGCGCATGATGGCGCGCACGAGCGTCGGCGAGCTTGCCGAAGCCGTCTCGCACGACGGCGGCTATACGTGGGACGAAGCAAAGCCGAACGGCATCGACAGCCCGAACACCCGCCTGTTCCTTGCGAGAACGCCTGCCGGGCGCGTGCTTCTGGTCAACAACGACCACAGAAAGAGCCGCTGCCGCATGACCGTCTATCTGTCCGAGGACGACGGGCTGACGTGGAAATACAAGCGCTGCATCGACGGACGGGATAACCTGTCCTATCCCGACGCGGACTTTTACGACGGCAGGATCTATCTCACCTACGACCGCGGACGCACCGGCGAGCGGGAAATTCTGTTCTTAAGCTTCACCGAGGACGATATCATGAACGAAGATCATCTTTTTGTGCCGACGATCGTCAGCAAGCCGAAAGGAGCAAAAGTTTGAAAACAAGTTTTCAAACTTATCGTTTTGTGGCTTTCGTTGCCGTTCCGGCAACGATTTTGATAGCAAAGATTCTGCCCGCAGAATCTTTGCTGCGCAAAGGCGGGAATAACCCGCCGATAACCATCCACAAATCCGAAGAAAGGAAAGCTTTTGCTGCGCAAAGGCTATGGAAATCAGCATGACAAGTATCGAAATGTTTGGCGGAGCGAAATGGCTCAGCGCGGGTCCTTCGTGCGGACAGCCGCTGTTCCGGGGCGAATTTGCGGTCGACAGACCGCTTGCAAAAGCCGAGATCACGATCTGCGGACTCGGGCTTTATAAGCTGCACTTCAACGGCAGACTCGCGGACGACGACCTGTTCGGAACGCTCGCGTCGGATTTCCACGCCTACGATAATCAGCCCTGCTGCAAGCTGTTCGGCGAGGTGACCGCGCACCGTGTCTGGTGCCGTCAGATCGACGTCACCGAGCGGCTGAACGAAGGAAGAAACTGCATCGGCGTCGAGCTTGCGCCCGGCTGGTACGGCAACAGCGGCGTATACGGCTTCATCAGCGATTACGGCGTTCCGAAGCTCTGCTTCCGGCTCGTCCTGACCTTTGCCGACGGCACGGAAAACGAGATCCTGTCCGATGATTTCATGAAATGGCACGAGAGCCGCATCACCGCGTGGAGCTTCTACTACGGCGAAACGCAGGATTTTGACGCCGTTCGGGTCGACGGCTGGGACGAGGTCGGCTATCCGGATTTTGACTGGAAAAAGCCGGAGACCGTTCCCGCGCCCGACACGGATTATTATGTGCAGGACTGCCCGCCCGACCGCGTGATCCGTTATATCGCGCCGAAGCTCATCGGCGAGACCGACGACAGTCTGATCTACGACATGGGCGAGAACATCACCGGCACGCCGGTGATCATGCAGAACGGCGAGGGCGTTGAGGATATCAGGCTTCGCGTGTCCGAGCGCCTGAACCGCGACGGCACCATCGAGGACTATACGAATCACCGCCAGAACAGCCGCTTCATCACCGACGGAAAGAAGCGGGAATACCGTCTGCGCTTCTGCTGGTACGGCTTCCGGTACGCGAGCGTGACGAAGAACGCGCGGATCGTCTCCTGCGCCGTGACGCACGCAGATATCGCGGTGAACTCCTCCTTCAAATCGGACAGCGCGCTGCTCAACTGGATCTACGAAGCATATCTGCGCACGCAGCTCGACAATCTGCACTGCGGCATTCCGTCCGACTGCCCGCATATCGAAAAGCGCGGCTATACCGGCGACGGCGAGCTGGTCTGCGAGAGCGCCATGACGATGCTTGACGCGAAAAAGCTCTACCGCAAGTGGCTATACGATATTTCCGACTGTCAGGACCGGGTGAGCGGTCACGTGCAGTACACCGCGCCCTATATCCATTCGGGCGGAGGTCCCGGCGGATGGGGATGCGCGATCGCCGAGGTTCCCTACGTTTATTATATGACCTACGGCGACGAAAGCGTGCTGGCGGAATTCCTTCCGAAGGTGTACCGCTACTTCGACTATCTCGAAGCGCACAGCGAGGACGATCTCGTCGTCAGCGATCAGAAGGGCGACTGGTGTCTGGGCGACTGGTGTACGCCGGACGAGATCGTGATCCCTGAACCCTTCGTCAACACCTATTTCTATGTGAAGACCATCGGCAGACTGATCGAATTCTGCCGCGTCACCGGCGAGAACGGGCGCATCCCCGCGCTCGAGGAGCTGGCGAAGGTCAAGAAGAACGCCATCGTAAAGAAATATTTCGACGGGACGACCGGCGATTTCTGCAAAAACGTGCAGGGTGCGAACGCCTTTGCCGTCGATATCGGTCTGGGCGACGAGCGGACGCTCGCCAACATGGTGGCGCATTACCGGAAGGAATGCTGGTACGACACCGGCATTTTCGGCACGGATATCGTGACCCGCGTGCTGTTTGAGCGCGGATACGATCAGCTGGCATACGACCTTCTGACCTCGAAGGGGAAGTACGGCTTCCATGAGTGGATGAGCAGCGGCTGCACCACCTTCCCGGAATACTGGACCTACAAGCGTTCTCAGAACCACCCGATGTTCGGCGCGGTCGTGCGGTATCTGTTCCGGTATCTGCTCGGCATCCGTCAGGAGAACGCAGGTTACGATAAGATCGTCATCGACCCGCGCTTCGTGGACGGTCTGAATCAGGCGGGCGGTTTCATCACGACGCGGCACGGACAGGTCGGCGTGTCCTACACGAAGACCGAAGCGGGCATTTCGCTCGAAGTCGAGATCCCGGAGGGCTGCGAAGCGGTTCTGCGCACCGGCGGGACCGAAAGACCGCTGAGCGCCGGAAAATCGCGCTTCATCCTCTGAAAATGTGACAGGAAAAGGAATCAGATCATGCTTTATCAATCCGAAATCACCCGTCTCATGACTTATGACACCGCGGTCCTCGGCGGAGGCGTGGCGGGCGTCTCGGCGGCGGTCGCCGCGGCGCGCGGCGGAAGGAAGACCGTTCTCATCGAAAAGGAAGGCTGTCTTGGCGGTCAGGCGGGCTGGGGCATCGTCACGCCGCTGTCCTCCACTGCGTCCCGCAGCGGAAAGAGCTTCGGCGGTCTGGTGAGCGAGATCCTCACGCGCACCCGCGAGCTGACAGCGAGGGTCGGACGGAGCGGCAGCGCGTCCTGCGATATCGCCGCGCCGCATCTTCTCAAGGGGGTTCTGCTCGACCTCTGCCTTGAAGCGGGCGTCGACGTGCGGTTCCATACGGCGCTGATCGACGCGCAGACGGAAAACGGGAAGATCGCCCGCCTGATCGTAAGCGACAAGTCGGGGCTCTGTGTGCTGGAAGCGAAAAACTACGTTGACGCGACCGGCGACGGCGACCTCATCGCGCTGTCCGGCGACCGTTTTTCGCTGGGCAGCGAGCCGGACGTGTTCGACTCGCTCGTGAAGACCGGGCTGGATACGCCGCACTTCACCGGCGGTCAGAAGTATCGGAAGTACAGCGAAAACGGGCTGATGCAGCCTGCGTCGATCTTCTTCACGATGGGCGGCGTGGACTACGCGAAGGCGAGCGCCTACAACAACAAGCCGCTGACCTACGAGACCTTCGGTCTGACGAAGGAGCAGTACGCGGCTCTTCCCTACGCGGGCGAATGCGGCTTTGAGATCGGCGAGGACGACAGGCTGCCGCTTCCGCAGGGTCGCGTGCTGGTGTCGCGCGGCGCGAGACTCGACATGGCGGTCGTCAATATGTCGCGCGTGACCGGCGTCAACGCGGCGGACGCGGACAGTCTGAACCGCGGCGAGATCCTGGCGCAGCGGCAGGTCATGCACCTTGTCGACTTCTTAAAGCGCTTTGTGCCGGGCTTCGAGAACAGCTATTTTATCGAATCCGCCTGTTCGCTCGGCATCCGCGAGTCCCGCCGTCTGGTCGGACGCTGCGTGCTGACCGGCGGGGACGTCATCACC
>JAZRXB010000164.1:0-10421 GCA_045600005.1 Eubacteriales bacterium
GTTCGCCTTTTTCTCGGCGGCGCGCTTCGCTTCCGCTTCGTCAAGCCCGGCGGCGAGGTTGTCCGCGTAGTGCTTCGCCATCAGCTTTTCGCGCAGCGACTCGTAATGCGCCGCGTCTTCCTCCATCGCGCGGAGAAATTCCTCCTTCGCTTCGGGGACCGCTTCGATCTCGGGCGGCAGGATGTACGAAAAATCGTTTTTCGCCACGTACCGCTGCGACTGGACCGAGAACGACGCGATGCGGTGGCGCGTGATCTGCGCGAGGAGCGTCCGCGAAACGCCCTCGATGCCGAACGTGAACGTCACGTGCTCGACCGGCGATTCGTGGCCGAGGTCGGAGAGCAGTTTTAGGAACGATTCGACCTTTTCGGGCGTGAGATTTTCCATCAGCGTGTCGAGGTCGCTTTTCGCATAGCAGAGCTTCGCGGCGGCGGCGATGAGCTTTTCCGGCTCCGGCGTGTGGCTGATCAGCTCGACTTTCATCTGTGTCTGCATGATTTTTTCCTGCGCCGAACGGCGGCGGCGCGTCCTTTCTGAATTTTTTCTTCCTTATTATATATAGCGCGTCGGCGTCAGCCGGTGATGATCGCGTCGTTCTTCGATTTGCCGGAGAGCCTGTAAAAGATCACGCCGAACAGGAACTTCGGGAGCTTCATCATCCGCCCGATGCGCTTCGGTTCGCGCAGCAGACGGTAGAACCATTCGAGCCCGAGCCTGATGAAAATTTTCGGCGCGCGCTTCACGCTGCCCGAATAGCCGTCCAGACTGCCGCCCAGCGCAAGGCAGAGCCTGACCGACGGGAGCTTGTCTTTATTCGCGGCGATCCATTTTTCCTGCGCCGGAACGCCGAGACAGACGTAGAGAACGTCGGGCGCGGCTTCGTTGATCGCTTCGATCACCGCGTCGTTTTCGGGTCCCTCTTTCTTGAAATAGCCGTCGTGTACGCCGGCGACGTTCAGATTCGGGTAGGTTTCGCGCAGCTTGTCGCGCGCGGCTTCGGCGACGCCCGGCTTCGAGCCGAGGAAAAACAGCTTATGCCCCTGCTCGTTTGAAAGACGGCAGACCTCCAGACCCAGCTCGTAGCCGGCGGTCTTCGCTTTCAGCGGGCGGCGGAGGATCTTCGACGCATAGACGACGCCGATGCCGTCAGGCGTCACGAGGTCGGCGGAGTTGATGAGCGGATAGTATTCGGGCTGCTCGACGCACATCTGAATGATCTCGGAATTGGGCGTAAACACGCATTTTGCGCTCGTTTTCGGCTCGTTCAGCCACGTTTCGCAGAGCGAAGCGGCTTCGGCGAGGGTCACGTTGTCGACCCCGACGCCGCGGATGCAGATTCTTTCGTTCATGATTCTCCCTGACGCTTTCTTTAAGGTTATTACCATTATAGCACAAACCGCCGCCGATTGCAAGCCCTGCGGCGAAAATCGGGCGGGAAAACGGAGGGGGGAAAGGTTGGCGCAAAAAACGGGCGAAAAAGGGAGGGGGGGAGCGGTATCATATAAAAAATGTGAATATTTCATGACGAAATTAGAAAAAATGAGTAGCTTTTCCGCCGCTTTGGGTGTATAATAGTTTTGCGCATGAAAAAATACGCAAAATATACGAAAGGGAGATATTCTCATGAAAAAACTTCTCGCATCGGTTCTCGCAGCAGCCTGCCTTCTCAGCGCAGCTGTTCTGCCTGTATCCGCTATCACGAAGGCTGACCAGCCTATCACCGGCGGCAACACCAAGTTCGGTCAGGCCGAAATGATGTACACCGGCGAACCGACCGCTACCTCCGCATGGTCGAACGCATTCTGCAACGAAGACTGGACCGGCTGCCGCTGGACCGCAGCTACCGAAGACGGCATCGCCTGCATCAAGGTCGTTCCCGTGACCGGCAAGACCAACCACTACATGGACTTCAACTGGTATCAGTGGAACAACGACAAGTACTATCCGTCTCTCGACTGCTCGCAGTACAAGTTCATCAAGGCGAAGTACAAGTTCAACGACGCCGCAGCAAAGGTCGTCGGCAAGTCTCAGTTCTGGGCATCTCAGGATTCCCCGAAGCTCTCCGCGACCCTCGGCACCGGCACGGTCTCCTTCGATCTGCCGCACACTGCTAACAAGTGGGAAACCGTCACCGTCGACCTCTCCGGTCTCGAGCTGAAGAAGGATTCCACCACCGCGAAGTGGACTGAAACCACCATCCGTCAGTTCCGTTACTATCCTTTCGGAACCGCTGCGATCCCGGACGATGCAGTATGCTTCATCGAGTACATCGCATTCTTCAAGACCAAGGCAGAAGCTGACGCTTATCAGGGCCCCGCAGCAGAAGCAGCAGCAGCCGCAGAAGCAGCCAAGAAGGCAGCTACCCCCGCAGCAGCAAAGACCGCTGACCCGATCGCTCTGGTCGTTCTCGCAGCATCCGCTTCGATGGGTCTTGCATTCGTCGCATCCAAGAAGCACTGAGTTTCAGGTACTTTAACCAAGCGCGCTGATCACGCGCTCCTGTCCGGTCAAACGGACAAGATCCGTCGGGAAGTGAAACAGCTTCCGGCGGTAAGCGGACGGTCCCGTGATGAAGGAACGCTCCGTTCTAAGGCGGGCGGGGGAACGAGAGCTCCCGCTCCGCCGTCTGTTTCTTCATGATTGAGCCCGGTCTTCACAGACCGGGCTTTTTTGTTTTGCCGACGATCGGGCATTGCGTTTGAAGTTCCGGCGGCGCGCTCCATATCCGAACGGAGAACAGCGGCACTGTGACGAAATCCGCGCGGCGTGACTTTTGTCCGAACGGAAAATTCATGCATATTGTCGGTATACGGGAGCAGTATTTAACATCCAAACGGCAAATAGCGGCATATTGACGAAAATCATGCGGTAAACTTCATAACATAACGCTTAAAATTCGGCAAAGTAACGTCATTCATACGGTATATACCAAACACGGACATTGAGATTCGGCATAGTGACGAAATTTCGGTGCAGGACGAAAGTCACCTCCGACGCCGAAAAGCCGGCAAAAAAGCCCTTCGGCAGAGCCGAAGGGCTTTTTGTGTGTATAGCAGATACGCCGACGGACGAACGTCTGTGGTCAGCGCGAACGCCTGCGGGCGGCGCTTGAAATGCCGGCGATCCCGGTGGCGCGGACGTCATTCCTCCGCGTCCCAGTCGGAGACCGCGCCCGTCGTCTTGGCGAATTTCGACGGCGAAACGCCGATGCGCTGCGTGAACGACCGGATGAAATGCGACTCGCTGACGAATCCGCACGCATACGTCACGTCGGACGGCTTGTTGCCCAGCGAAAGCATCCGGACCGCTTCCGCCGTGCGGATGTCGAGGATATACTGCTTGAGCGTCGTGTTCATGACCGACTTGAAGTCCGCGTCGAGCTTCTGCCGGCTGACGAAAAACTCGCGCGACAGATCGTCCGCCGAAAGCGGCTCGCTGTAATGCGACGAAATGTACTTCACCACGTCGTAAATGTACGACTGCTTGCTGGCGGGCGCGGCGGGCGCGAGCGCGAGGTTCATGTGCCGCCCGACCAGTTCGAGCAGCGTGACGAGCAGCAGACGGTGCGCGTTTTCCTCGCCCTCGCCGTCCCGCCACATCGAAAGCCGCGCGAACAGCTCGTCCCTGAACTCGTCCGCCGGGATGACCGTCAGACTGTTCGCATAGATCGCGTTCAGGTTGAAATACCGCGCGTCAAAGCTCTCGGCAAGCTCGCGCGAAAAGTGAAAAACGTAGCATTCGTAGGGAACATCGCGCAGGGCGTGGCTCATGTGAAAGGAGTAGGGCGCGTGCAGGATGACGCAGGGACCGTTCATCAGGCGGTTTTCCGCGCCTGCCAGCAGATTGACCTGACCGGCGATGGTGACGGTCAGCTCGTAGTGCGCGTGAAAATGCTGGATCTCGTTTTTCAACCCGTCGGGCAGCTTCCAGTCGGCGTCCGGCTGATCGCTGTAAACGCGGTGAAAACAGAACAGATCTTCTGAAAAATCGTGAAAGATCGTTCGCATGAAACCCCTCCTTCCTCCATTGTGCCGATAATTTACCGACTATATTATAACATGGATTTTTGCATATTTCAAGCATAATTTCTCAAATTTGCCGTCGGATTCTGTCATATCTTTCATATTTCATAAAATCGGTCAACATTTCACCGAACAAATCGGTCAAGGTTAGTCTTGCATTGCCGGGCGAAATGTGCTATAATGTCAGTATCAAATCAAGACCCGGAGAAATTCAGATGAACCGCATCGTCAGACTTTCCGCCCTTACGGACGCGCGCAAGGGGCGGACCATGTTCGCTTTCTGCTTCATTTTTTATTTTGTGCTTTACCTCGGACGTCTCAACTGGAACGCCGCGCTGACCGAGATCACCCGCACGGGCATGATGGACAAGGACGTGGGCGGCTTCGTGGGGACCGTCTTTTTCGTCGCATACGGGGCGGGGCAGTTCGTCAACGGCATTCTTTCCGATAAGCTGTCGCCGTTCGGACTCGTCGGACTGTCGCTCGGACTGTCGGGCGGGTGCAATCTGCTCATGTACGCCGTCGCGCTGGGCGGCATGAACCCCGCCGCCGTCATGGTCGTCTGGGGGCTCAACGGCTACGCGCAGTCGGCGGTCTGGCCGACGCTCATCCGCATCGTTTCGACCGTTCTGCCCGAAGATCAGCGCGTGTCGGCGGGCGTGAATATGCTGGCGACGACCGCGGTCGGCACGGTCCTCGCGTCTCTCCTGTCGAGCGCGATCATGCAGGCGCTCACGTGGAAGGAAGTTTTCCTGATCCCGGGCGGCATCCTGATCGCCGCCGCGCTCTGCTGGCTTTTCGGCACGAAGCCGATCGCGAAGCTGTCGCTCTCGTATGAGGTGAAATTGCCGAAAAATTCCGTCGAATTGACCAAAGAAACGCCGGACGGCGAAGGCGAGCGCTCGGTCTTCCGCCTGATGCTCGCGTCGGGCGCGCTGTTCATGCTCGCGCCGATCGTCTGCTTTGCGATCATCAAGGACGGTCTGATGACGTGGACGCCGACGATGCTCGCCGAAATTTTCGACAAGCCGTCCTATTTTACCGTCCGCGTCTCGACCTTCATCCCGCTCATCAGCTTTTTCGGCGCGGGTCTGTCGAAGCTCGTGATGGAAAAATGGCTGCACGACGAGCTGAAATCGTCGGCGTTCATGTTTTCGCTCGCGAGCGTGTCGCTCATCCTGCTGATCACCGTCGGAATGCACAATATGTGGCTGATGCTTTTGTTCAGTTCGATCATTATCATGTCGATGCTCGGCATCAACACGATGTATATCAGCCTTGTTCCGCTCCGTTTCGCCAAATTCGGCAAGACCGCGACGCTGACCGGCGTCCTCAACTCGGCAGCGGCGGTCGCGTCGGGCGTGGCAACGTGGCTCGCCGGGCGCGTTTCAAAGAGCGCGGGCTGGACGGTCACGTCGATCATGTGGTTCGCGGTCGGCATGATCGGATTGACGCTGACGCTGCTCATCTATCCGCGCTGGAAAAAATTCACGAAGAACGACCGCGGCTCCCGCTGAACGTTCGCGGGATATCCGACGATTCGTGCCATGCCGATTCGGCACTGTACGACAGAAAAACGATAAAAAAGTGAAAAATCACCGTCAGACCGCCGGATTCTCTTGACAAATCCGGCGGTTTGCTGTACAATAAGGTAGAAGCTCCGCCGGACGGCGGAAAATCAACGGATCTGTGAGGGAATTATGAGAGAACCTTTTCTGAACCGCGTTTCGGTCTCGCCGCATTATCTCGACCTGCGGCAGGCGTCGGACGACAAAACCGTGCTGAGAAATCCCCACAAGGGCTGGTATCACCACTTCATCGACAACGGCATGATGCGCGGACTTTACCGCGACTGGATCAAGGCGGACGATCGCCTCGAAAGCGTCCCGGGGCTGAATCACCTCTACCTGAGGATCGACTGGTCGGACATCGAAAAGTCCGAGGGCGTCTATGATTGGTCGTATATCGACTATATCTTTGAAAACTGGTCGAAATACTACACTTTTTCGTTCCGTCTCTGCACCTATGAGACGACTAACTCCACCGCGACGCCCGATTTCGTCCGCGAAGCCGGCGCGAACGGCACGTGGGTCGACTTCAGGGGCGTCAAAAAATGGGAGCCGGACTACGGCGACCCCATCTTCCTCGATAAGCTCGAAGCCTTCTTCGTTGAGTTCGGGCGGAAGTTCAACGGCGACCCGCGCGTCGAGTTCATCGACGTCGGCACCTTCGGCGTATGGGGCGAAGGGCATACAGGCTATGGCTCCGGCCGGAAGTGGTCCGTCGATGTGCTGAAAAAACACGTCAATCTGCACATAAAATATTTCCCCGATACCTATGTCCTCTTAAACGACGACATGGCGTACACGGCGGGCGCGTTTGAAGGTCCCGACGCCGCCAACGAGTTCATCGCGTACTGCGCGGGGAAGGGACTCGGCGCGCGCGACGACTCGATCTGCGTCGAGGGGCACGCCAGACATAACGGCTACGATACCCTCCGCACCCCGTTTTTCTTCGACAGCTTCTGGCAGACCGCGCCCGTCGACCTCGAATTCGGTCACGTCATCCAGACCGACGCCGCGTCGTGGCGCGACGGCTTCCCCGCCGTCGAAGCGATGAGACGCGCGCACGCCACCTTCGCCGGTTATCACGGCTACCATTTCCAGTGGATGGAAAAAGCCGCCAATATGTGCGAATTCTGCGCTAACCGGCTCGGCTATTGGTACTTCGTCAACGGCGTCGACCTCCCTGAATGTATCTCGGGTCTGAAATCCATCGCCCGCCTTGATATCGAAAATCGCGGCTGGTCGGTCGCGTACCACGCCGCCGCCCTCAAAGCCCGCGTCAAAAACGAGGAGCTGACCGCCGAAGTCGCCGATCTGCCCGGCGCAAACCTCCGCTGGTTCGGATGTACGGAGGAGATCATGCCGCTCGACTTTCGGAACGTTCCCGCCGGAAACTACGCCCTCGAGATCGGTCTGTTTGAGGGCGGCCGCCCCATCAAGCTTGCCCTCGCCGAAGACCGCTTCGACGACGGCTGGTATAAACTGTCAAATATCGAAGTCAAACCTCTGTGAAAACGAAACCACGTGCGGATGCAGACATCCGCACGTGGTTTTTTGCCCGGTAAATGAAAGTTTCCTTCCTTATTATATATAGCGTTCTGCACTTGAAATGAACGTCCTCCGCAAAGCGTTCGCGTCAGGCGAACGTCCGCCCGAACCGAACATGAGCAACGCCTCCGCAAAGCGTCCGCGTCACGCCCAACGTCAGGGAAACACGCCGCGAAACAGGCGGCTGAAATTTTGAAAAAACGCCGCCCAAGGCGGCGCCGACGCAAGCGTCGGAGAGGTTTCTTCAAAATCCCGCGAACCCCGTTCGTTGCGCCGCCGCGAAGCGAGCGGCTGATTTTTTTGCCAATCACTCCTGCCAAACAATCGCTGAGCCACAGCAAACGCCCCGTCCTCTGCTGAAAAATCGCTCTCCGCTGTCTAACCAAAAACCACCCTGAATAGCGGTTTTTGAAAGAGGATGGGGGGTGGGGGACGGAGCCGGTGCGAAGCAGCGGCTGAACTTCTTTTCCGCTGGAAAAAGTTTTCCCCTTCCCCCAAAAACGTCCCCTCTATCGCCCGCGCCTAACCTCCCCCGGCGTGCGGCCTACGACGGCGCGGAATTGGCGGTTGAAGTTGGAGGTGTTGTGGTAGCCCGAGGCGAGAGCGATCTCGAGGATCGAGAGAGAAGTGCCGGAGAGGAGAGAAAGAGCGTGGTCGATCCGGCGGCGGCGGATGTAGTCGCAGGGCGTCATGCCCACTAAATCTACAAAAAGACGCTCAAAATTCGACCGCGACATTGATGATATTGCACAAAGATCGTCTAAACGAATGTCAAGACGAAAGTTCTCGTCAATGTGGTCGAGCGCCGACGCAATGCCGCCGTAGGGGATCGCACGCTCGCCGCGCAGCTTCACGTCCGACGTCAATAACTCGCCCGGAAGATACGCGCGCATCATGTACACTAACGCCCGCGTCAGCGAATAGCGCGCTAAACATTCGCTCCCCGGCTTCCGAAACCCGTCCTCCGCTTCCGAACCCACCTCGCTGAGCGCAAGACGGATCGACTCGCAGAGACTCTGCGTCCCCGGCTGGCAGACCTGCTCGTTCAGACGGTTTGAAAATCCCTCCGGACGGTCGAAAAATAACCGCGTCAGCCCAAGCCCAGCCGATTCGCTCTCCTTTAAGAGCAGACGCGGCGCAAAATGAACGTTCAGCGCCGTCATCGGGACCGCCGGGTCGACGTAGGTGATCTTGTGGATCTCGTTGTGCGAAAAGAGAAAGACGTCCCCCGCCGCGATCGGGTACTCCCGCCCCGTGATCGAATAGACCCCGCGCCCGCTCGTGAAATACGCCGCCTCCAGCTCCGCGTGACAGTGCGGGTAAAATTCCCGCCGACCCGGGATCGAATGCACCGTGTAAACGTTCATCAGACTCTCCGTCATGACGCTCTCCTTTCACCTGTTTGGAAAATAGTATCGGAAAATCCCCCGCTTTCCGGGATAAAACGCGGGACCTTCGGACTATTTTCATTATAGCACATCGCGCGGAGATTGTAAATAGTTTTTTCGGAAATTTGAAAAAGACGCTTGAAATTCGGGAAAATGTGTGCTATAATTAAAAAAATACGCGCTGAAAAATTCTAACTTCTGGAGGGAATTTTATGAAAACAAGACCGATTGCCGCCGCGATCCTCGCGGCTCTGCTGGCGGGGACCTTTGCGTCCTGCGGCGGAACGTCCGACCCCGCTGCCGACGATACGTCCGCCGCGCCTGTTTCCGGAGAGAACGGGCAGACGGACGACTCGCCGTTCGTGAAGGACGACCTGCCCGCGCTCGACTTCGGCGGAAAGAAGATCCGCGTACTTTACCGCGACGACCTCATCGACTCGTTCTGCGTCGCCGAACAGACCGGCGACCTCGTGGACGACGCCGTTTATAAGGCGAACCGCGCCGTCGAGGAACGGCTGAACGTCCTCTACGACGTGACCTTACTTGCCGGAAGCGCGTCCGCCGACCGGAACAATTACATCAACCACATCTCGAACGCCGTTCTGGCGGGCGACGACGCCTACGACCTCGTGAGCGTCATGACCTACTATATGCCGACGCTCATCCGAAACGGCGTGCTGTCCGACCTCATGAAAAACAAGTACCTCGACTTCGATAAGCCGTGGTGGGTCGCCGACCTCACCAGCCTCGCTTCGCAGTACGGGCGGCTCTACTTCGCGTCGGGCGACATCTCGCTCGAACTGATGCAGCGCACGTATTGTATGCTGTTCAACAAAAAGCTCGCGGCGGACCTCGGCACGGAGGACCTCTATCAGCTCGTCCTTGACGGAAAGTGGACGCTCGACGCCGCCGAACGCATCGCAAAAGCGACCTATCAGGACCTCAACGGCAACTCGGAGGTCGACCCGGAGGACCGCTACGGTCTTGTCGTCACCGACTACAACCACGCCACCGCGTTCGTCTGCTCGAACGACCTCCTGCTGACCACGCCCGACGCGGACGGCATCCAGCACATCGACTGCGGAAACGAGCGCGCGGCGGATATCGTTCAGCGAATGGTCAGATTCACCAACGAAACGACCGGCATCTTCTACCAGACCCAGTCGGACGCGGGCTCGACCGAGCCGCATCAGCCCTACTACCGGATGTTCAAGGACGACCGCCTGCTTCTGGCGACGGCGGAATTCGACCAGATCTGCACGACCTACCGCGACATGAAGTCGGAATTCGGCGTCATCCCGTACCCGAAGTACGACGAAAATCAGTCGGATTACTACTCGATGTCGCGCAACACCTACTCGTCGTTCGCCATTCCGAAGACCTGCGCGGACCCCGACATGGTGGGCGCGGTGATGGAAGCGCAGGCGTCCGAAAACTACCGCTCGACCTCGCAGGTCTACTTTGAGACGGCGCTGAAGGTCAAGTATTCGCGCGACGACATGACCTCGCAGATGTTCGACATCATCAAGGAAGGCTTAAAGTTCAACTTCGCGGTCACGTTCAGCCTTGTCGCCGGAACGGTGCAGTCGCAGTTCACCCGTTCGATGGTGAACAACAATCCGAACTGGGCTTCGACGTATGCTTCGCTCTACGAATCTTCCGAAGCCGCGCTCCAGTCCTTTTATGCCGACGTGGCGGGACTTGAATAAATTTTCGGTTATTCAACCGATTTTCTGCTGAACCGCTCGTCCAGCGCACGTTCGACGCACGTTCTGCGCCTGCCGGACATGAGGGGGAGGGCGGAGAAGACCATCTCAGACGCCGAAGGTCTTCTCCGCCCTCCCCCTGTGTTTGTTTGCAAAGAGCGATTGTTCTGCTGCGCCCCCACCCACCGTAGT
>JAZRXB010000165.1:0-25038 GCA_045600005.1 Eubacteriales bacterium
CCGAAAAACACCCGATTGTAAACGGAGGTTTTACAAGCGCCTGCCGAATTAAAGAAAGGAACTACGTCATGGCTTCTCCGTTTACTTACGCAAAACCGATCTTCGTCAGAGGAAAGAACCTCGACATGAACATCCAGACCGGCTACACCTGCCGCTTTGACGGCAAAGCCGGGAAAAACTACGAGCTTCTGATCGCCGGTCAGACGCTTTACCGCGTCACGCTGAACGGCAAGTTCGTCGGCTACGGTCCGGCGCGCGCACCGCACGGCTACGTCCGCTTCGACCGCTTCGCACTCCCCGTAAAGGAAGGCGAAAACCTGCTGGCGGTCGAGCTTGCCGGGTACAACTGCCCGACCTTCTACACCTTCAACATCCCGTCCTTCTTACAGGCGGAGATCCTGGAGGACGGCTTCCCTGCCGCGTTCACAGGACGCGATTTCAAGGGGATCTGCCTTGCCGGATACCGCGAGCAGAAGACGCTCCGTTACAGCTATCAGCGCGCGTTCACCGAGGTCTACGACCTTGACACGCCTCTCGCCGACTGGAAAAACGGCGATTTCGCCGGAGACGAGCTTGAGACCGTCGCCCAGCCGCGCGAATATCTGCCCCGCGAATATCTCGTTCCCGAATTCAATGTCATCGAACCCGCCGCGTTCGTCACCGGCGGCAAAGCCGTCCCGCACAACGCGGCAGTCCGTCCGAAGAACCGCTTCTTGCAGCCGGGCGGACAGGTGAAGTGCTTCGAGCCGTCCGAGCTGGCGTGCGACGTCATCGGCGGCGTGGACGTCGAATACATCCCGGACGATACGGTGAAAACCGAGCTGAAAGCCGGCGAATACGCCCGCTTCCGCTTCCCGCACATCGTCACCGGCTTCATCCGCACGAAGCTGACCGTCACCGAACCGGCGGTCGTCTACGTCGTCTTCTCCGAGCGTGTGCGCGGAAACGCGATCGACCACGGCATCGGACAGCTCTCGTTCCTCAACATCATCCGCTATCGGCTGCCGGTCGGCACGTTCACGCTCGAATCGTTCGAATGCTATTCCTTCCTGCACGTCGGCGTCGTGACCGAATCGGGCGCGGTGAAGGTCGAACAGATCGACCTGCGCGAATACGTCTACCCGGTCAAGCCGATCAGAATCGACACGGACGACGCGGATCTGCAGCTCATCATGGACGCGGCTTATCAGTCCTTCCGTCAGAATACGCTCGACTGTTACATGGACTGCCCCGGACGCGAGCGCGGCGGCTGGCTGTGCGACAGCTTCTTCACCGGAAAGACCTCGTATCTGTTCACCGGCTCGACCGAGACCGAACGCACCTTCCTCGACGCTTTCCGCATTTCCAAGAGCTTCAAGGGACTTCCCGAAGGGCTTCTGCCGATGTGCTACCCCGGCGAGATCGACAGCAACACGATCCCGCAGTGGACGATGTGGTATGTCGCCGAGCTTTATGAATTCGGCGAGCGCGGCGGCGACACGAAGCCGTTCACCGAACTGCTTGAAAAGTTCCTCGCGTTCTGCGAAAAGTACGAGAACGCCGACGGACTGCTCGAAAGTCTGCCGTTATGGAACTTCGTCGAATGGTCGAAGGCGAACAGCTGGACGAAGGACGTGAACTATCCGACCAATATGCTCTACGTCCACGACCTGCGCGTCTGCGCGAAGATGCTTGACCGTCCGGAGCTTGCCGAAAAAGCGGAGCGCATCCGCAAAGTCATCATCGCCCAGTCGTTCGACGGGAAGTATTTCGCCGATCACGCCGTCCGCGTGGACGGAAAGCTCGTTCTTTGCGGCGACCACTCGTCGATCTGCCAGCACGAAGCGGTCTATTTCGACATCATCGACATCAACGACCCGGCATATCCGCTCGTAAAGGACGCGATTCTGAACCGCTGCGGCTTCGACGTGACCGCGGAAAAATGCCCTGCCGAGCTGGAACCGCTCGACGCCTTCATCGGCTACGCGGTCCGCGTGGAGCTTCTCTTAAAGCTCGGTCTGTACGAGCAGGATCTGCGCGAGATCAAGGCGCTCTACGGCATGATGGCAAAGGCGACCGGCACGTTCTGGGAGCATCAGCACGACCGCGACAGTCTGAATCACGGCTTCTCGTCGTTCGTCTCCTGCGCCGTTCTCGAATGCCTTGCGCATCTGAGATAAAACGTCTGTAACCTGAAAAACGCTCCCCTTGCGGGGAGCGTTTTTCAGGTTCGGATGTTCAGTTCGCTTTCAGCTTGAAGCTCCATTCGGTGAGATTCGGGAACAGCGCACGGTCGTCCTCGCTGAACGTCGAAACGCTGTCGAGGAAACGCGCCGGGACGCCGCCGCACTTCGAGGAGGTCGACATGAACTCGGTCAGAGCCGTGCCGTCCTCAAGCTGACCGACGATGGCGACCTTCATCAGATCAAGTTGCAGAAGCAGTCTGAGCAGTCTGACCTGATCGTCCTTCGTCATGCCCTCGCGCAGGACGTAGAGATCGTAGTCCTGATTGTACTCGTAAGCCGAGTAAATGAACTCGTCGTCGGTCATGTCCTTCGACGTGTCGATCTTCTTTCCGTCCACCGCCTCGCAGCCTGAAACGTGGCTCTGCCACATTCCGCACCAGTCGTCCGTGGTCATCTGATTCGGAACGATGCCGAGGTCGCAGCCGTTGATCGTGTAGCGGATGAATTTCGCGTTCTTGAAGAAGCCGTCAGGGTCGGATTCATGGATGATCTTCGACAGCTCCTCGTCCACTTCGGCACGGATGGAGGTGATCTTTTCGGTGTGCGCCGTCGTCAGCGGGGTGTCGAAATAATCCCAGTTGTTCATGATGAAGTATTCGCGCAGCGCGAAGTTTAATGAAGCGTTTTCAGGGATCACGACCTCGGACCCGTCGGTCGGCTGTTTGAAGACGTCGGGGGACGGCTCGGCGATGAAGCCCGTATCGTCGGTTCTCCAGCTGCCCGTCATGAAGGAGAGGTAACGGTCCTCGTATTGCACGCCCGCCGCGCCGTCTTCGATCGGCAGAACGTTGACCTCAACGTCTTCCGGGAACTCGTATCCGACCGGCGTGAAGCCGACGAACGTCACCTTGGCAAGGTTCGGGAAGTACGCAAGGCTCGAAGCATCGAATTCGGTCGAATCCACGACCCACGGGTCCAATAATCCCATCTCGTCGATGAACTGGTGCAGCGCCGTGATCTCGCGCTGCGTCGAATAGGGGTCGAGAATGTACGCCGCGCCGCCGAAGGTCTCCTCCAGCTCCGGGAAGAGCAGCTTCATTTCCTCGACCGCTTCGGGTTCAAGCTCCTCGTCGTAAATGTCCTTGAGACAGTAGAAGGCGCGGAACTTCATCGCGGTTTTTCTTCCCGCCTCGCCGCTGTTTTCAAGCTCCTCCAGCGCGGGCGCGAAGACCGAATCCCAGCGGTTTCTGTGAATGAAGGGCGGAAGCGCGCTCGACGTCTGGCATCCGTCGCCGTTGACGACGAAATCGGCGACGACGTGTTCGCCCGGCAGGGAATTTGCCACGATGGTCAGCTCGGTGATGCCGTCAAGCTGAGCGGGCGTGATGAAATCGGCATTGCTCATGCCGTAGTACGAGCGGACCATGCTCTCGACCGGAGCGGTCAGCGGGATCGTCTGACCGAGCGCGCCGGGCATGATGCCGGAGCAGGACGAGAAAACGAACAGATTGAGCAGCACGCAGACGGCGGCGAACGCTGCCGTTGCGGCGGTCATCAGAGTATTTTTCCTGAAGTTTTTCATGTTGGCATATCTCCTTTTCAGAAATACTGCGCCCGACGGCGGACTTGCGAACAGCCCTCCGTTCAGGCTCTGCGCGCCGATCAGACGCGACTTTTCGGAATACCTTTCGGCGAAATCAAGGATCGCGCCCATGTAAGCCGGACCTGCCTCCCGTCCCCAGACGCGGACTACGCCGTAGTCGCAGGCAAGCTCGCAGTCCTCGAACATCCACCGCAGGACCTTTTTCGCCATCGGGTTGAACCAGTGGACCGACGACGCGAACAGCGCCGTCAGCTTGAACAGCATATCCTTCCGGCGGATGTGGCAGAGCTCGTGCGTCAGAACGCAGGACAGCTCGCGGTCGCCGAGCGACAGACAGCCTTCTTCAAGGTACAGAACGGGACGGAATACGCCGCTGACACAGGGCGAGCAGATCCCCTCTCCCGTGATCAGACGGATGCGGGCGGGCGGAGCGATTCCGAGCTTTTCCGCGCATTCGGCGGTCAGGCGAAGCACGCGCTCATCCGCAAGAGGCTCGGACATTTCATTTAACACCCGTTTGACGCTGTGATAGCCGTTCATCGCCAGAGCGAAGGAAACGGCTGCTCCCGCAAGCCAGACGGCGAACAGCACGCTCGCCGCGCTCTCGGCATACGCCGCGCACCATGCGGCGGCGCGGATCATCGTCAGACGGAAAGCGGAGACCCGCCTGACCGGGACCTCAGCCGTGCTGACCGGCTTCTTTGCGCCGTGGACCAGCTCGGCGCGCTCGAATTCGCTGAAATCTCCCTGATACGAGGTCGGCTGCTGCGTCTGGACCGTTTCGACTTCGACCGGCGTATCCGGAACGATCGGCGCGCGCGGCGCCGGCAGGGAAATACGGATGGGAAGGATCGAAAGGATGAGAAGCACGACCCAGACGGGGTACATCCGCCCCTCGCTTCCCTTTAAGAACAGCTTCCGGTAGAAAAACGCCATGCCGCCAAGCAGCGCAAAGGACAAAGACAGGACCAGCAGACTGATCATCATGCCGAACATCTTGCTTTTCCCTCCTTATTTGCTGTCCTCACTGATCTCACGGCGAAGCTCGGCGATGTCCTCCTCGGAAAGAATGCCGTCGCTGTACAGCGCGGAAATGAGACCCTTTGTGTTGTTGCGGTAGACGGTGCGAATGAAATCCGCCGCCGCCATGCGCTTGTATTCGTCCTCGTCGGCAAGCACGACGGCGCAGTTGGTGCGCCCGTGCTTTTCAAGGCGGATAAAGCCCTTGGCGTGCAGGCGGGTCATCAGGGTCAGCACCGTGGTGAGAGCCAGATGACCGATCTCGTCGGGGTAGGCTTTGAGCAGCGCGCCGGCGTGAATGTCGGCGACGCCCTCGTTTTTCATGTTCCAGATCAGCTGCATGATCTGAAGCTCGGATTCGGGCAGCTTGGTAAAGTCTTTCTTCATTTTCAAATTACTCCATTCCTTATCGGCGTCCCGCGGGATAAGGAGACCGCGGGAACGTCATGGTTTCATCTGCACTTCTATGATACCACAGTTCTCTACGTTTGTCAAGTAGTTTTGGAAAATTTATTCGTCATTTGTAGAACATATTTCCCGGCATCTGCGCCGCCCGCCGTCCGGTCGGGCGGAAAGGTGCGGAAAAGCCTGAAAAATAACCTGAAAAAAGCCGTAAAGCAGCCGATTTTTTCAAATAAATCCCTTGACAAGCGGTCTGAAATATGATATAATAAAGAGCCGCTTGAAAATCGGCTCTTTAATTTGCGCCCATTTTCGGGTGCAAAGCCGGTTTCAGCGAGTTCATGGTTCCCCGATGCGGCAGGACCGCACGGAAACCGTTCAGAAAGTGAGGTGCTTTTCGTGTTTGCAGTTATCGAAACAGGCGGAAAGCAGTACAAGGTAAACGAAGGCGATGTGATCTTCATCGAGAAGCTCGAAGTGGAAGCAGAACAGGAGATCACGTTTGACAAGGTCCTCGCCCTCTCTCTCGGTGACAAGTTCACCGTCGGCGCTCCTTATGTCGAGGGTGCGAAGGTAACCGCCAGCGTCATCAAAAACGGCAAGGGCAAGAAAATCCAGATTCTGAAGTACAAGTCCAAGAAGGACTCCAAGACCAAGATCGGTCACAGACAGCCTTACACCAAGGTTCAGATCGCCAAGATCGAGGGCTGAGTTTTTTTCCATGACGAAGATCACCTTTTACAAGTGGGATAACGTCTTCTACGGCTTCAGCGAACACGGTCATACCGGCTACGGCGAATCGGGCGACGACGTTCTGTGCGCCGCGCTGTCCGCCATGACGATGCTGATCATCAACGCCATCGAGATCTCCTACGCATCGGACGTCGATTACACCATCGACGATAAGACCGCCGATATCCGTCTCATCGCGCACGGCGCGCTCGCGCAGTACGAGGAAAATGAGAACAAGCGCTTCGCCGTTTCGGGACTTATCCAGGCTTATTACTACCAGCTCAACGACCTCATCGAGGAGTATTACGACTATCTCGACGTTGATGTGGCAGAGGAATTGATCTGACATCGGAAAGACCCGGAAACTGAATTTTCAAAATTACAAATTGCTGCTCAGAAAGGCAGGTTACGATCATGTTAAAGCTCAGCTTACAGTTTTTCGCTCACAAGAAAGGTGTCGGCTCCACGAAGAACGGACGCGATTCCGAAGCGAAGCGTCTCGGCGTGAAGAAGTCTGACGGTCAGACTGTCAAGGCCGGCAATATCATCATCAGACAGAGAGGTACTTCCGTACATCCCGGCACGAACGTCGGCATCGGTACCGATGATACGCTCTATGCTCTGATCGACGGTAAGGTCAAGTTCGAGTATATCGCAGGCGGCAAGAAGGCTGTCAGCGTATACGGCGACTGATCCCTTTCACACGGTTCGATAGGAAAACTCCCGCGGATTGCTCCGCGGGAGTTTTCTTCATCTTCGGTCATTTCGGCTGGTAGGTGATCGCGCCGGTGTCGGCGATCGTTCTCAGATTATCCGGGTTATAAATATGGAAGCTGAATTCGATGCTGTCAATGTCGGTGATGCCGTTTTCCTTCAGCGATTCCGATGAGAGCAGGATCTCGTCAAAGCCGTATTTCCCGTCGAACACGGTCTGCACCATGAAGCCGGACACCATGAAATCGTTGATCGAAACGTCGTCGCTCGAAACCGTGATGTTCTGCCCCGAATGGTTTTCGACCATCAGCCGGATCGTCGTTCCCCAGATGATATCCTTCTCGATCCCCTTGCCGATGATGCGGACGCCGCCCTGATCGTAGATCACGTCACCCGAATCGTCCGGCTCGCAGGAGACCGTCCCGTCCTTCGCCGTGCGGATCGTCACGCAGGGAATGTCGGCGATGGTGCGGTAGGTGTCGCTGTCGTAGAGACGGAAATACAGCTCAACGTGCGCAATGTCGGTGATGCCCGCCTCTTTCAGGTCGGAGTCAGAGAAATAGAGCGTTTCGTTCGCTTTCTTTCCTGCGGCGACGCTGCTGACGAACAGATCGCTCGTCATGCAGTCGTTCACGATCAGCTCATCCAGACTGACGCTGATGTTGGAGGACGAGTTGTTGTTCTCGATGAGGAATCTGATCCCTTCGCCCCAGAAGCTGTCGCTGACGGCGGACACCGCCGTCACGCGCACGCCGCTCTGCTCAAAGCAGATCTGCTCGTCGATCGTGAAGGGCTGTACGCCCTTTTTCGTCTCCGTTTTCGAGCCGCCGGACAGACCGTCCCTGAAAAGACCGCTGATCAGATCGGACAGCGAACTGCCGGTCGAAGATGTGCCGGTCGAACCGGACGCAGCCGTTTCCGCAGGCGTCGGAGCGGCGGTTTCGGTCTCCGTCGTCCGGGACGGTTCCGTTTCGGTCAGAGCCGTGTCGGATCCGGCGTCCGGGGTGGGAGTGTCGGACTTTTTGTCTCCCGAACCGAGATCGAGAAAGACGCATCCCAGCACCACCGCGCCGACCGCCAGAAGAATAACGTTTTTCTTTTTCAATGATTATTCTCCTGCTCTGCCGCGTCCTTCTCCGCCGCCGGTTTCTTTTTCATCGCTCCGCCGAGAATGAAGACCGCCGCAAAAATAAACGCCAGCACCGACCAGATCACAAGGTCGCTGTAAGAGCCGTGCAGTGCGATGCCGATCAGTCCGCCCAGAATGTAGAAGCCGCCCGCGACATAGCCGCCGACCGTTCCTTTTCTCGTCGCAATGCCGACGATGCCCGCGATCAGCATACAGAACGCCGCAAAGAAGCCCGCGCTTCCGCCCGATTCGCCGTTTTCCTCCAGCGCGTTTGAGATTCCCGCCGCGCAGGACTGGAACAGGATGAGTGCGAACAGCACGATGCTGACGATGCCGATGACCAGTTTTGCCGTTTTCATTTCCTTATTTTACCTCCGATATTTTGGGATAATTTCATTATATCACGTTTTTTATTTGCGATGGTATCCTGCCAGACTACCATCTTCAGATTTTTTGTGATATAATGTGAGATATAATGTGAGATAAGAAAAGTGCGTGAGGAGATCATCCTCACGCACGGCAAACGGCTCTCACGGTATCGGCAGAGGGACCGCGGCCAGAAACATCCCGAAAAAGATCGACACGAGCGAGATGAAAATGGAGATGACAAGTCTGCCGATCTTCCCCATCCGCTTTGTCAGGAAGAACCGTTCCCATATGCCGAACAGACCGCTGATCAGAATATACGGAACCAGAAACATCAGGATCCACACAATGAGCGTGTTCAGATAGCCGCCGCACAGCTGCGCCCCGTCGCTGAAAAACACCGCCGTTACCAGCGCCCACGCAAGATATCCCACGATCGAAAGCACAACGGCAAACGGATTCTTACTGCGGAGTCCCGGCAGTCTGCCGAGCCTTTCCCACAGAGACGCGGGTGCCTTCTCGTTCGGCTCGCCGAGCAGCGCCTTCTTTAACTCCGCCGCCGAGCTGAAACGCTGTTTCGCGTCGATGGAGGTGCAGATCGAGACGATCTTTCCAAGCTCGCCCGACGCGAGCCGCTCGTTCGGCAGAACGCCGGTCAGCATTTCGTTCAGCAGTACGCCGAGCGCGTAAAGGTCCGTCCGGGCGTCGCTCTGCGTGAAGCCGAACTGTTCGGGCGCAGCGTAGCCGGGTGTTCCCATCACCACCGTATCGGCGCTTTTTTTCGACGCGAACGAGCGCACGATGCCGTAGTCGATGATGCGCGCCATCCCGCCCGGCTGAATGATGATGTTGTCTGGCTTGATGTCGCGGTGGACCAGCCCTCTCGAATGAAGCGCCGTCAGCCCGTCGCACAGGTCGACGCAGATCGACCGCGCCTCCTTTTCGGACAGCGTCCGCCCGTCCTTCATTCTGACCGCCAGCGATTCTCCAGCCGCGTATTCGCAGACCGCTTCCACGAAAGGTCCCCTGTCCTTCACGCAGAAAACCCGCGCCAGATGCGGCTCTTTCAGCCCGCATAACAGCGCCAGCGGTCCTTCCAGTTCCGGCGCGAACTGTTTGACCACATACAGCGTATTGTCCGTATCGTCCATACACAGACGGGTCCCCTCGGCAAGCTCGGTCAGCGTCCGCAGCCCGCCGGGAAAAAGCGTCTCCATTGTCATTTCGCTCATCGGAACACCTCTTACAGCACGGAATGAAAATCATAAATTCAGAAAGGGAATCTCCATGAAAAAATCAACGCAGGAATTACAGGATCTGATGAAAAGCAGTTACAGCAGCGAATCCTATCAGGCTTATCTCGAACAGAACGCCGACGAGCTTCTGCCCGCGCCGAAAAATCTCAGCCGGTACTTAAACGAGCTGATCGAAAACAGAAAGCTGAATAAAGCGGAGATCATCCGTAAAGCCAACGTGGACAAAACCTACGGCTATGCGATCTTCCGCGGTGTGAAAAGCCGTCCTTCCCGCGACGTCATCCTCTGTCTCTGCATCGGCATGGGACTGGACGATGAGGAAGCGCAGACGCTTCTGAAGCTCACCGGCTACACACAGCTGTACAGCCGTCTGCTGCGGGACAACATCATCCTGTTCGGGCTGAAACAGCATATGGAACTGATCGATATCAACGATCTTTTATACGATAAGCATCTCGAAGTCCTCGGTCCCGATGCGGAATGACTATATTATAGCACATCCGTTCCCGATATGCAAGCCCTATGACCGATTTTGTTTTCCGCACGGTATAGCGCAGTCCTTTCGTTTTCCGTGGTCATATGGCGGATTTTTTCACTTTTTGTCATTCTGCACAGTCAGGAACAGATGAAATCGTCAAACCTGACCATGGACTTTTTTTCCCCTTTCGTGTATAATAAATATAATTATCGTTATAAATATAGACGATCATGAGCCGTGTCCCGCATACCATCCGGACGTCGGTTCAGTCAGACGAAAGGGGTTATTTTCACCATGAACAAACTGAAAAGGATCGTCACGCTCGCGCTGACTAGCGCCATGACGCTCGGCACGGTCTCCTGCGGCGGCTCCGCCGGTCAGACCTCCGATACGACCGCAGCTTCGGCGGAAACCTCCGAAGCCGTCACCACACAGCTCTCCGACAACCTGCCGGACAAGGATATGAACGGCTTCTCGCTCAACATCCTCCATCACAGCAATAGTTGGCTGACGTGGGCGCGGATCGCCCTTGACACCGACGAGGAAAACGGCGACCTCATCAACGACGCCATTTTCAAGCGCAACCTTGCCATCGAGGAACGCTTCAACTGTCAGCTCCATGTCGAAGAAGTCGATAAAACCGAAAGCGTCTTCAAATCGCTCGTCATGTCGGGCGACAATACCTATGATCTCATCTTCCAGTACGGTCTGTATGTGCTGAACAACGTCGATTATATGTCGGATTTCTCCAAGATACCGTACATTCAGCTTGACAAGGACTACTGGAACCCCATGGTGACCGACGTGTTCCGCGTCGGCGACAAGCTGCTCGCCGCCGCCGGAAACTTCACGCTGAGCTACCTGTCCGGCGCTTCGGCTTTCCTTTTCAACAAAACCATTTTCAACGATCTCAACACCGGCATGAACCTTTACCAGCTCGTTGACGACGGTAAGTGGACGACCGATAAATTCTATGAGGTCGCCAAGCTCGGCGTCAAGGACCTGAACGGCGACACCGTGATCGACGGCAAGGACCGCATCGGTCTGATCGGTCAGGCGAAATCCTACTATAACTCGCTCATCCTCGGAGCAGGCTTCCATTATGTAGAAGCCGATAAAGATAATATCCCCGGTTTCAATCTCAAAAACAATGAAAAAATGATCAGCTTCCTCCAGAAGATCGTCTCTACGGAAAGCGCAAATCCGAACATTTATCTGGTCACAAAGGAAATGCTGTCAAGGAGCGATATTCAGAACGCTTCCCCCGCCGACTCCGGAATGGATTTCAAATCGGGTCAGTCGCTGTTCGATCAGGACATGATCTATGCCATTGAAACCGGGATGCGCGACATGAAGGACGACTTCGGCATTCTCCCGGTGCCGAAGTACGATGAGAATCAGGATTATCACTACTCCTACGCAAGCCTCGGCGAGATCATGACCCTGCCGCGCAGCTTCGATATGGCAAGAGCCGAAAACGTCGGTCTGCTGCTCGAAGCAATGTCGTTCTATTCTCAGCAGAACATCGTGCCGCTCTACAAGGAAACTGTCCTTCAGGTCAAGCTGACGCGCGACGAGGATTCCGCGCGGATGCTCGATCACATCTTCGGACACATCGTGTTCGACCACGCCACATCCGTATGGCAGCAGGAGATCACCACCGAGCTCATCAAAAAGTATCTGCTTCCGCGCTCGGACACGCTCGTCTCGACCGTGGACGCGATCGGCACAAAGCTGAGCGTCAGCATCGACAAGCTGGTACAGAGCGCCGCCAATGTGCCGTAATGATCGGACAGACGAAAAAGAGAGGCTTTTTGCCTCTCTTTTTCGGTCTCAGACCGGATTTTGCAGAAATTCGGTACCGATTTTGTCAAAACGGGAGCAGAAACGCCATTGACGGCGGGGCTGTTCTGTGCTATACTGATAACGCTATATAGCGGGACGGTGCGTCCCGCTTCGGGACGCACCGTTCCGCTTCACATCAAGGTGAAAGGAAGCAGTTATCATGGAAAACAAAACCATCGCGTTTGTCTCGGTCGGCAAAGCCGAACTGATCGACCGTACCGTCCCCAACATCCCGACCGGGGATATGGTGCTGGTCAGAACCGAATACACCGCCGTCAGCGGCGGAACCGAACGCGCCAACCTCATGGATATGCCGAACCTCCCGAAGGGCTTTCCGAAGTTCCTCGGCTACTGCGGCGTAGGCGAGATCATGGCGGTCGGTCCCGACGTGAAGAAGCTGAAGGTCGGGAACCGCGTGCTGATCTATCACGGTCATCACTGCCAGTTCAATTACGTTCACGAGGATCAGCTGACGCTGGTCGAGGACGATTCGATCGACGCGCGTGAAGCGGCGTTCGTCGTCATCGCCGCCATGTCGCTCGGCGGCGTGCGCAAGCTCGAGCTGGAGCTTGGCGAGTCGGCGATGGTCATGGGTCAGGGCATCCTCGGCATTTTCGCCACCCAGCTATTGAAGCTCTCCGGCGCGAACCCGCTGATCGCGGTCGACTTTGACGAAAACCGCCGCGCGAAAGCGCTTGAGATCGGCGCGGACTATGCGCTGAATCCCGGCGACCCGGATTTCGTCGAACAGGTCAAGAAGCTCACGCACGGCAAGGGCGTAAACTGCACCGTCGAAGTCACCGGCTCGTCGAAGGCGATGGAGCAGGCGCTCGAATGCGCGTCCTGGATGGGACGCATCGCGCTTCTCGGCTGCACGCGCGTCTCCGACTGCCCGATCGACTACTATCAGCAGGTCCACCGTCCGGGCGTCAAGCTCATCGGCGCGCACAACTTCGTCCGCCCGAAGGTCGAATCCTATCCGCACCACTGGACGCATCACGACGACTGCCGCTGCCTTCTGGATCTCATCGGCGCGGGCAGGCTCCGCGTTCTGCCGATCATTTCACAGATCGCTTCTCCCGAAGAAGCGCCCGGGATCTACGACCGTCTCGCCAATGACAAAAGCTTCCCGCTCGGCGTTATGTTCGACTGGAAAAAGCTCGGCTGAGCCGGTTATATCCCGAATCCAGACAAAAAGGTCATGACCCGAAGGTCATGACCTTTTTGTTATCAGAGCAGCTTTTCGAGCTTGTCAGCCGCGCCGTCGAGATAATCGTTCTCCATCAGCTCCAGCATACCCTTGTCGCAGAGCGCTGCGAGACGCGGGTCGATGGGCATATGCGCGAGAACGTCGTAACCGAACTTATCGGCGACCTCTCCGAGATGGCTCTCGCCGAAGATCTGATAATCCCTGCCGCAGTCGGGGCAGCGGAAGGACGCCATGTTCTCCACGATGCCGACGACGGGGATGTTCATCATCTTCGCCATGTTGGCGGCTTTGGCAACGATCATCGCAACAAGCTCCTGCGGGCTGGTGACGATGATGATGCCGTCCAGCGGGATCGACTGGAAGACCGTCAGCGGAACGTCGCCCGTTCCGGGAGGCATATCGACGAACATGAAGTCTACGTCGTTCCAGATCACATCGGTCCAGAACTGCTTGACGGTTCCGGCGATGACGGGACCACTCCAGACCACCGGCGTGGTCTCGTCGGAGAGAAGGAGGTTGACGGACATCATGCGGATGCCGGTCTTGGATTCAAGCGGGAAGATGCCGCCCGCGCCGTCGCCCGTGACGTCGCCCTTCACGCCGAACGCCTTCGGAATGGAAGGACCCGTGACGTCCGCGTCGAGGATGGCGGTCGTGTAGCCGCGGCGGTTCAGGATGACCGACAGCATGGAGGTGACGATGGATTTGCCCACGC
Organism: Eubacteriales bacterium; assembly: GCA_045600005.1. Lineage (GTDB taxonomy): Bacteria > Bacillota > Clostridia > Oscillospirales > CAG-272 > Flemingiibacterium. Next base: position 13,636 of record JAZRXB010000165.1, read on the forward strand.
CGCCCTTGCCGCTGACAACGCCGATGACCTTCTTGATATGAGAAAGCTCATGCGGCTTTTCGAGCAGGCTTTCCTTATCGCGGGAAGCGCAGTTTGAAGAGCAGGTCGAGCAGTCATGCGTACATTCGCTTGCCGGCTTTTCCTGCGAATCATCATAAATCATGGATGATACTCCTTTCATGGGTTGGTACCTTTTATTATACCGCACTTTGCCGGTTTTTGCAAGTCTTTTCTGACTTTCATGAAATTTTTACGGTTTATCAAAACTTTATCATTGAACGAAGCTGTTTTTTAGCGTATAATTCTATCAGTAGATCACAGGACGTGCCCGGTGGACACGGGATCCGTGAAAGGATTGTTAGGATCATGGCAAAAATTCTTGAAAAACTGCGCCGCTTCATGTCGGGCCGTTACGGAGCCGACCCGCTCTGCTTTACGCTGCTGGCGCTTTCGATGCTGTTCTCTTTTGCGGGACGCGCCGCCAGACAGAGCTGGACGCTGATCCCCACATGGCTGCTGCTTGGCTTTGCCGTATACCGGATGATGTCGCGCGACTACGAAAAGCGAGCAAAGGAAAACCGCGTCTTTCTCCGTCTCTGGAATCCCGTCGCCAAATGGTTCCGTCTCCAGTACAACCGTTTCCGCGACCGGAAAACGCACCGCTATTTCACCTGCCCCGGCTGCCGGAACGCGCTCCGCGTCCCGAAGGGAAAGGGTGAGATCACGATCACCTGCCCGGTCTGCCGCGAGAAATTCGACCGGAAGACCTGACCGTCTGGACAGCGTATCCACCATACCGGCGCGGCGGAACGATGTCCCGCCGCGCCGGTCTCATTTAATCGGAAGCATTCAAAGCCGGACTATCCCGCCGTGACCGCAGGCGACGAACAGCTCACCCCTCACAAGGTCCGCGAATTCGGGATACGAGCCGGTTTCGACCCGCTTCACGAAGACCGGCTTCGACGGCTCGGAAACGTCGAGCAGCTCGACCGTTCCGGTAAAGCGGTTGAGTAAGACCAGCGTGTTCCCGCAGAGGAACGGCTGTCCCATCAGCTGCGCGCCCTCTACCGGCATGAGGAGATCCGAAACGTGATTCAGCTGTTCCGGCTCGTCGAGGCAGGCATACTTCCGATCAAGCACGCAGAGCAGCTTTTCGCCGTCTCCGCACGCGCCCTCGTCAAACGGACAGCTCTCGTGACGGCGGCAGAAGCCGGTCTGTCCGATGCCGTCCTCGCCGACGCTGAGCAGCGCGGGACCGGTGGACAGCGACAGCGTGCAGAGAAGACCACCCATTCCGGTGCGCGCCAGATGGCGGTGATAGAGAAGTCCCGCGCCAGCCGCGCTGCCGACCGCGGTCAGCTTCCCGTCGTCCGAGAGCTTCACCGCGCCGGTCATATTGCTGCCGAGCAGAACGCCGTAAAGGTCGTCCTTCCAGTGAACGATCTCACGGAAGCTCTTCTGATTACCGAAGGTGAAGCGCGAGACCTCACGAAGTCCGACGCCGTCGGGAAGATAGACGGCCGCGCCCGCCTGCGCCTCGGCAGAGATCAGATATTTTCCCGCGCGGACGATATCGTGGCAGAGATCGGGCGTCGTGATCTGCATGAGTCTCGTTCCGCTCTGAATGTCCAGTACGGCAATGCCCTCTTCGCCGCACGCGGCGTACAGTCTGCCGTCAAGCTCGGCGAACGAATGCACCTGCGCGCCGCATGAGAAGAATGCCTTCGGCTTCTTCCCTGCCATGACTTCGGGGAACGTATAGCGCGGCAGAAGCAGCTCGCCCGCCTGTGCCGGCAGGATATGAACGCCGTCGTCGGGCGACGCCGCATAGACATTCCCGTCAATGACCGCCGCGCCCATGATCTGACCGGTCAGCTGCTGGATCATCGGAGGCGTCGGACGGGGCGCACGGTTCAGGAGCGGCAGACGGAAATGCCACAGGAACGCCGGATCCAGCACATCCCGGACGTCGATGGCGAACAGCCCGTTGACCGAATCGGTGAAATAACAGGTTTCCCCGTCGCAGAACACGCGCCACGAGTCGATGCCGCCAAACAGCGGAGGCGTCTTGATCGAGGCGAGGTATTCAGGGAAGCGCGGGTCGGTGATGTCGTACAGCTCGACGCCGTGACCGCAGCCGTAGCCGTCCGCCAGCATTTCGGCGGTGACATAGGTGTAATTCTGATATTTGCGGCGGTTTTTGAGCCGTGCGGCGTGATGACCGCAGGCGATCAGCGCCACGCGCCGTCCGCCCGCCTTAAACGAGCATACGCCGTCCGCAAAACCGTCCACATAGCCCATCGAGACCTCGCGCGGTTCGGTCGGGTCGCTGATCTCGAACACGCGCATCCGCTTGTTCATCCAGTCGCCGACCAGCGCCAGCTCGCCGTCAAGCCAGACCGACTGCGCTTCGCCGCAGAGGAACACGCTCAGCCAGCGGGGATGGTACGGGTCGCGCACATCGTAGAGATCGGTCCCCATGTGACGGTTCGTGACGGCGAGCAGGCCGTTCGCCGCGCATACGCCGGTCGCAAGCTCCATCGCATCGAGCCGGGACGCAAGGACTGGGTGAGCCGGGTCGGTCAGGTCGCAGACATACACGCTGTCGGGACGCGCGGTGACATAGGCGAAGCTGCCGTCGACCGAAAGCTGACGGGATTCGCCGAGTCCTTCGAGCGACGCGGTGTGCGTCGGCTGAGCATCTTTCCCGACGCGGTAGATTTCAAGCGTATGCAGGCAGGCGGCGACAAGATAATCTCCGTCCGCCGCGTGGAGGACCGATACGTCCATCGCGCCCTTCATCGGCAGAAAACCGCTCTCGGCGAGCGTTCTGCCATATGGCATGGCGGTCGGATGGATCACATCGGCGCTGACGGTTCCGTTGAGGATCGACATAGTGAAAAACGTTCCTTTCGTTCCGGCATTCCGCCGTTTTTCCCTATTATATCATTTCGTTCCCGCCCCGTCAATGCGGCGTTCGGGTTGTTCACAATCATTTAACAATGCATTTTTGTCCGCATCGTGCCAAATGACGAGAATCGACAGAAAAAACGCCGAAATTTGTCTGATATTTATGAAAAAAACATTTGCATATTGACCCTGATTTGTGATATAATAATATGGGTATGATCGTAATCGTCAGAATTTGATCTCACCGCGCCGCTCCGCCGTTTTCCGGCCGGGCCGCAGCGTTTTGTATCATCTGTGTTGAAAGGACGGCTTTCAGACGCAAGCCGCATGAAACAATATGGCAAAAAATAAAAACTATCCTCTTTATGAGGTCGCGCCGTTCACCGATTTCCGCGATATGCTCCGTCAGGCGGACGATGAAGCCGGGGAGAAGGTCGCCGTCCGTTATTTCCCGGACCCTGCCGACCGTACCATCCGCGACGTCACCTATCATGAGCTGAAACGCGCCAGCGAAGCGCTCGGGACCGGGCTTGCCTCGATCGGCGTGACGAACGATCATGTCGCCATGGTCAGCGAAAACAGCTATCAGTGGATCCTCACCTATGTCACGATCCTCAATACATCCGGCGTCTATGTTCCGATCGACCGGGAGCTTCCGTTCCCTGAGATCATGAACATCCTCGCGCACAGCGACTGCAAGGTCGTCTTCTTCTCGAAGCCCTACGAAGCGAAATTCCGTGAAAATGCCGCGAAGCTCCCGTGGATCCGGTATTTCATCGGCATCGACCTCGCGCCCGAAGACGCCGACGATCGTTTTCTCTCCATGCAGGGACTGATGGCAAAGGGCGAAGAACTGCTCGACGCGGGCGACACGACCTATCTCACGCTGCCGTTCGACGAATACGCGCTCAAAATGCTCGTCTATACCTCCGGTACGACCGGAACGGCGAAGGGCGTCATGCTCTCTCTGCACAATCTCATTTCGAGCGTATACTACGGCTTGCAGGTCTCGACCGTTTATACCACCTGCCTGTCGGTGCTGCCCTATCACCACACCTATGAGGCGGTCTGCGGACTGCTCGTCGGTCTGCATATGCACGTCACGATCTGCGTCAACGACAGCCTGCGCCATTTCGCCGAGAACATGAAGCGCTTCCAGCCCGACTATATGCTGCTCGTGCCGCTGTTCGTCGAAAATCTTTACAAAAAGATCCGCTCAAGCCTCGAAGCGAAGGGAAAAACAAAGGAATTTGAAAAGCTCATCGCCACGAGCAACAATCTGCGCAAGGTCGGCATTGATATGCGTCCGACCTTCTTCAAGCAGATCCACGAGGTGTTCGGCGGCAGGGTCGTCAAGCTCGTCTGCGGCGGCGCGCCCATCCGTCCCGAGCTGGCGTCGTTCTTCGATTCGGTCGGCATTACGCTGATCAACGGCTACGGCATCACCGAATGCTCCCCGCTCGTCTGCGCGAACCGCGACCGCTTTAACGACTACCGCACGGTCGGCGTCAGGCTGCCCTGCGTCGAGGTGAAGATCGACGAGCCGAACGAGGAGGGCGAGGGCGAGATCTGCGTCAGGGGCGATATCGTCATGATGGGCTGCTACAAGAAGCCCGACGTGACCGCCAGCGTGCTGAGTGAGGACGGCTGGTTCCGCACCGGCGACTACGGCAGGATCAACGAGCTGGAACAGCTCACGATCACCGGACGCAAGAAAAATCTGATCGTCCTGAAAAACGGCAAGAACGTCTATCCGGAGGAGATCGAAGAATACCTGTCGTCGATCCCTTACGTGAAAGAGGTCGTCGTTTACGCCGTGCGCAACGAGGAGGGCGAGGAGACCGCGCTCTGCGCCGAGATCTTCCCGAACGAGGAGCTTCTGTCCGGCAAAACGCAGGAGGAACGCCACGCGGTCATCAAGAGCGCCGTCGAGGAGCTGAACAAGACTCTGCCGCCCTATAAGAAGGTCCTCAAGGTCAAGCTCCGCTCAGTCGAATTTGAAAAGACCACCTCGAAAAAGATCCGCCGCGTCGGTCTGGGCGAAGACCCGAAGCCTGCCGCTCCCGCTCCGGAAACGTCCGAAGCGCCGAACGCCGCCGAGCCGGGAACGTCCGGCACGCCGGACGGTGAAGCGCGCTGACCGATCTGCAAAATCTGAACAATCGACAAAACGCGCCGTCCGCCGGAAGATTTTTCCGGCGGACGGCGCGGTTTCATACTGTCCTTACTGTTCGATCTTGGAAACCTTGTCGATCAGATCTGCGAGCGAAGCGGTGAACTTCGTTTCGTTTGAAGCAAAGATGGACGCGATGTTATCGGAGGTGTTGTAGAAACGGAAGCTGGAGTTCGGCGCGCTGGTCAGCGTCGTGCCGTAGACATACAGGAAGTCAAAGGACGCGCCTTCGCGGATGATGTCGAGCATTTCCATCATATCGGTGTCGCGCGCATACTTTTCCTTGAGCGCGACCTCATAATACTTCGGAACGACCATCTCGTGTCCGTAATAGGCGAGCGCTTCCATGACCTTCGACGTGAGCGTGACGTCCTTCGTCGTGATCGGAACGAACATCATCGTGGTGGACGTGCCGAGCTGGGCGATATACTTTTCCTGATACTCGTCGTACTTCGGCAGCGGGATGATGCCGTAATCGTCCTTCATGTCGCGCAGGTACTCGGTCGAATAGATGAAGTTCGTCATCGTCGCAATGTTGCAGTTGGCGAAGGTCTTCATGGATTCGTAGGTCTTGGTGTCGATCGAGTTGAAGTTGCCCTTTACGCCGTCCAGCTTGTTGAACGCCTGAAGACGCTCGAACGCGGACGCGAACTTTTCGGTCAGACCGAGGTAGGTCGGCGTGCCGTCCTTTTCGATCCGGACGACTTCGAGCTGGAGCGCGGTCTGGAACGTGCCGTTCGGAACCGCCTCTGCGATATAGGTGTACTGGTCGTCCTCCGGCTTGAACGTGCCGTCTCCGTTCAGGTCGACCGCCATCGTCGAGCAGACCTCGATGAATTTGTCGAGCAGCCATTCGTCATTGCGGACCAGCTCATAGGGGTTCGGAGCCTTGTACTCGTCCCAGATGCGCTTGTTGAAGAAAATGACCGTCATATCCTTGTAGAGCGAGAGCGCACCGTCGCCGATGAAGCCGAACAGCTTGCCGCCGACCGAGAAGCGGTCGTACATATCGGCGATCCACCACGGCTTGTCGAACTGAACGTTCGGCAGCTGCTTTCCGTCAAGGAAATAACCCTCTCCGATGATCGGCGTCGTGCAGACCGTGATGCCGTTTACAAGGTCGTAGACGCGGTCGCCCGACATGATATCCTGCGTGATCTTGCCGTTGAAGGTCTCGCGCGCGGGCCACTCGTTGTCTTCATAGATGAAATTGAAACGGATGCCGAGATAATCCTCGACCGCGGTATTCTTGTAATACACCGCGTCGGAAACGACGTCGCCGGTCAGCTCGGGCGCGTCGTATTCGTAGGCCTTGTTGAGACTGGCGTAGATCGTGAATTCCTTTCCGCCATTGTCTTCCTTGTCAAAGCCGAGGATCTGCGCCATGGATTCGGTGGTCTCCGCCGTGTCTTCACCCGAAGCCGTCGTATCCGTCGGGGCAGCGGCGCCGCCGCCGCAGCTGCATACGGTCAGCGCGGCAAGGGTCAGCGCGAGCGCAAGGGAAATGGTTCTCTTCATGGCTGTACTCCTTCTCTTTTTCGATTCAAACGATCGTTCATGAGTGCGCTGACCGGATCGGGATCCCGGCGGAAAAAATCCCTCCGCTCATGGAATCATTCCGCCGGAAACGTCCCTGTTCAGCGTTTCTCTCATATAGTCCGCTGTTATTATTGTATCAGAAAATTTCGCTTTTTTCAATAGATATTTCGATATTCTATTTATCAGAAACGATATTTTTTCTATCGAACGATCCGCCGCGCCGCCGCACGAAATCGTATGGACTGCGGCTTTCTTCTTGACTTCCTTCGCAAAATGTGGTACAATGACAGAAACGGCAGTCAGATGCCGAGCGATTCCCCCGCGATCAGCTTTTCAAAGCACGAGCCGACGAAACGCTTGTCGGTCCGATACCCCTCGATGTGCAGAAAACGGATGCGGCGGTAATCGTAGGTCGACAGCGGACGGTCAAAAGCGTCGTCGCTGTGCGCCGCGACAAGGTAGCCCCGCCGGTTCGCGCCGCTGACCAGCAGCGTGTGGTAAAAATCCCCTTCGCTCCGGCCGAGCTGGATCACGTCGCCCGGCAGCAGCTCGCCCGCCGTCACCTCTCTGGCGAACGGTCCGAGTCCGACGCCTATGCCGGTCTCGCCGTCCTCCTCCTCGTCGGTCTGCGCGTTGTTGATCAGGAAGTTGTATAAGAACTCCACTCCCGTCCACGCCGCCGCTCTCTCGTCCGGCGAAATATAGTACCACCCGAAGGTCGCGGCAAAGTTCATCTGGCAGGTTCCCGCAAGCAGGCACTGCGACACGAAATTCGTGCAGTTGCCGCCGCCTCCGGTGAAATCGTAGAAAAGCGGGTTCCGGTCGAACGCCCATCGCCGCGCATAGGCGACGGCGCGTTCCCGGTCGTATTCGCGGACCTGCGCAAAGTCGTTCAATGGCATCTCTGAGATCCTCCCATTCATTGGTCTTCTCCCCAGCATATGCGCGGATTCCTCAAATGTTCCGTATAAACCGATCAATTCATACAGAAAGGCGATTTATCATGCAGTTTGATTCAAGAAAATTTCAGTCTCCCGAAAACGGGTATCATCCGCTCTGGTCATGGGTCTGGAACGGCGCGCTCGACCATGAGACCATTTTGTCCCAGCTCGACAGCTTCGTATCGCTCGGCATCCACCGCGTTTATATCATCCCGGAGCCGGAGGAGTTCCGTCCGCAGACGGCTCCGACCGAGCTGCGCGATTACCTCTCCGACGAATTTCTCGCTTTCACCGAATTCACCGTAAAGGAAGCGAAAAAGCGCGGCATTGATATGTGGCTCTACGACGAAGCAGGCTGGCCGTCCGGCAGCGCGAACTGGATGACGACGAAGGATCATCCCGAGCTGCGCCGCAAGAAGCTGCTCGCCGACGGCAGCATCGCCGACGCAGGACCGCTGCCCGACCTGATGGACCCTCGTTCCTGCGAACGCTTCCTCGCGCTGACGCACGAAGCCTATCGGACGAAGACCGACGGACTGGTCGGAGATCTTGCGAAGGTCATCTTCACCGACGAGCCTGCCGTGACGCATCCCGCCTTTACGGAAGGCTTCGATAAGCTGTTCCGGGAACGCTTCGGCTATGATATTCTTCCCTTCGCCCCGGCTCTTTATGACCCCGACGCGATGGGCGAGGAGGGACGCCGCGCCCGCATCGACTATTACGACCTGACGAGCGAGCTGTTCCGGAAAAACTACTTCGATCAGATCAGAAACTGGTGCGCGGAAAACGGAATGCTGTCCGCCGGTCACGTCAACGCCGAGGATTCGCCGATCGACGCCATCGAGCGCGGCAACCCGTACACGCTCCGTCTGCTGCGCGGACTGGATATTCCGGGCGTCGACGCGATCTGGCGTCAGATCTTCCCGTATCCCGACGACGCGGAGGAAAAGAACTTCTTCTACCCGCGCTTCGCTTCGAGCGCGGCGCGTTCGATGGGAAACGATCTCTCGCTGACCGAATCCTTCGCCGCCTACGGTTCGGGGCTGACCTTCTCCGAGATGCGCTTCATCCTGAACTATCAGGCGGTGCGCGGCATTAACATCTTTAATTTCATGGAGATCCCCTACATGAAGGAACGCCACTTCATGGCGGGTCTGCGTCCGCTGCTCGGTCTGAAAACGCCGGGCTATGAAGGCTATGCGTCCCTTGACGACTACACCGCCCGCCTGTCGTATGCCGCAGCGCTCGGCTCGCCGCTCGAATCGACGGCGCTCTATATGCCGATCCGCGACGTCTGGAGCGGCGGAGACGAGCGCAAACGCGCCGTGAAGTCCTTCACCGACGCCGGAAACGTCATCGAAGCCGCGCCCGCGTCCTTCGATATCATCGACGACGACTTCATCCGCGCAGCCGACGCCGCTTCGCTCGAAGAAGGACGGATGGCGCTGGGACTCGGCGACTATACGACGGTCGTCGTGCCGGTCTGCCGCCGTATGCCGCAGGATGTGTCCGACCGTCTGGCGCGCTTTGAAGCAGCCGGCGGAAAGGTGATCCGTCTGACCGACCCGGACGCCGCTCCTTCGATCCCGGTCTCGCCGATCGTCCGCGTCGAGCCGCACACCGGTCATATCCGCGCCGTCCGCCGTGCCGACGGCGACCGCACGCTCGTCATGGTCTTCAACGAGAGCGCCGAAGCCGAGACCTTCACCCTCTCCTTTGCCGACGAGGGAGTCCCGACCGAGCTTTTGCTCGATGACGGCAGACTGTACGCCTTCGAGCCGGAGCTGACGCTCGCGTCGGGCGAAATGAAGGTATACCTGCTCGCCGACAAAGCATTGTCCGGCGAAAAGCATCCGAAGCCCGGCGCGCTCGTCGCCGAACCGACGCGGTTCACGCTGCAGAAAACGCGCGCCTATCTCATCGGCGAGAACGGCTTTATCGACAGCACACTCTGCGAAAAGCCGGTCGAAACGACGGCGGGCGACTGGCGTGATACCGTCGGCGAGGACTTCTCGGGCGACGCGGTCTACCGTTTCTCCTTCACCGCGTCGGACGAATCCGATCTGCTTCTCGACCTCGGCGAAGTGAAATACACCGTCACGCTGACGCTGAACGGCAGAACGCTCGGTCTGCGCGCGGCGGCTCCCTACACGTTCGTCCTGCCCAAAGAGCTTCTCTGCGGGCAGAACGCGGTCGCGCTGAAGGTCTCCAACACGGCGGCGAACCAGTACGTCGCGTCGAGATCCTTCGACAAATTCGGCAAAGCGGTCGGACCCTACCACGAAAAGTGCAAGGGCTTCGAGATCGACTCCCTGTCCGGCGGTCTCATCGGACCGGTGAAGATCTCCCGCATCGGCTGAAAACCTCGTCAAAATGACGAAATATTCCCGTGAGACCGGAATTTTTCACAATCCCCTTGCAATCGGAAACCGATTGTGATATAATGGTTTGATCATTGATTTTATCCTGACAAGGTGGTAGTAACAACATGAAACATACCGATATCAAAGACCTGTTCGCTTCCCCCGAACAGTTTGTTGGGACCTCGCCGGTCATCTGCGGCTGGGTCCGCACCGCGCGCGATTCCAAGAACGTCGCTTTCATCGAGATCAACGACGGCACCGCGTTCAAGAACATCCAGCTCGTCGTCGATAAGACGAAGTTCACCGACGAAGAGATCAAGGACGCCATGACGGTCGGCACGTCCGTTAAGGCAGTCGGAAAATTCGTCGTCTCCGAGCGCAACGGCTATGAGGTCGAGCTTGAAGAGCTGACCGTCCTCGGCGTCTGCCCGGCGGATTATCCGCTCCAGAAGAAGCGTCATTCGATGGAATTCCTCCGCACCATCCCGCATCTTCGCGTCCGCACCAAGACCTTTGAAGCCGTCTTTGCCGTCCGCGACCAGCTCGCGCAGGCAGTTCACAGCTACTTCCATTCGCACGGCTACCGCTATGTCCACGCGCCGATCATCACGAGCAGCGACTGCGAGGGCGCGGGCGAAATGTTCCGCGTCACCACCCAGCCGTGGAACGCCGAGTACAAGTCCGAAGCCGACTACTACGCCGAGGATTTCTTCGGCAGGAAAGCCGGTCTGACCGTTTCCGCCCAGCTCGAAGGCGAAATGGCGGCGATGGGTCTCGGACGCATTTACACCTTCGGTCCGACCTTCCGCGCCGAGCACAGCAACACGACCCGTCACGCCGCTGAATTCTGGCACATCGAGCCGGAGGTCTGCTTCGCAGACATCAACGACATCATCGAGATCGCGGAGGATTTCATCAAATCGATCATCCGTGACGTGCTGGAAAACTGCCCCGATGAAATGGCGTTCTTCGATCAGTGGATCGAAAAGGGTCTGCTCGACAAATTAAACAACACCGTGAACAGTGATTTCGCCCGCGTGGATTACACCGACGCTGTGGAGATCCTCAAAAAGAGCGGACGCGAATTCAAGTATTCCTGCGAATGGGGCGACGATCTCCAGACCGAGCATGAAAAGTACCTCACCGAGGAGTATTTCAAAAAGCCGCTGTTCGTCGTCAACTACCCCGCCGCCATCAAGTCCTTCTACATGAAGCAGAACCCCGACGGCAAGACCGTCGCCGCCACCGACCTGCTCGTTCCGGACATCGGCGAGATCATCGGCTGCAGCGAGCGCGAAGCCGATCTCGCAAAGCTCCAGAACGCGATGGAAGCGCGCCATATGCCCTTCGATTCCTACGTCGAATACCTCGACACCCGCAGGTACGGCAGCGTTCCGCACAGCGGTTTCGGTCTCGGCTTCGACCGTATGCTGATGTACATCACCGGCATGGGCAATATCCGCGACACGCTTCTCTT
>JAZRXB010000166.1:0-2999 GCA_045600005.1 Eubacteriales bacterium
GCGCCCGGTTCCATGCTCCTGCATGAACCCGGGCGCGGCGGCGTCTCATATCAAATTTAAGAGCGGATCCGCGATTTCTTTGATCTTCTTGAAGATTTCCATGAAAAGGTCAGATCCCGCTTCCCTCAGCCCGCCGACCGCTTCTTCGAGCGCGTCGTCTGACAGCTCCGCGCCGTTTTCGGTGTTCGGTACACTGTGCAGAACGTCGTAAAGCGTGTCGATCTGCTCCGCCGTCAGCTTCACATCCTTCGTTTTTGCGAACGCCGCCAGCTCGACCTTGTTCATCTTCTTCAGTTTTTCGTACATTTCCATCATGCCGTCAAGATTTTCCATTCCGTAACCCTCCGTTTCGGATTTTTCTGTCTCTTGATACGAAGCGCCGCGCAGAATGGCTGCCGTTTTTTTCAGAATAATCTGAAAAATTCCGCCGGCCGGCGCGTTTCCTCGCCCCAAAACGCCGGGGGGACGTCAGAATGCGCCCCTGTGCATTCTGACGTCCCCTTGATTATTTTGATACACCCCGGCGCGAAGCCTTTACTGGAATACCTTGAGGATCTGTGCCAGATTTTCTTCAATCGCGCTCTTATAGGACGCCGCGATGGACGAGAACGAAGTCTCCTCCGCTTTGATCGTATTCATGATCTTGTCCGTGTAGGTGGTCGTCACACCGAAGATGTCTGCAAACTCGGTCGCGCGTCCCTTGTGGATGATGTCGAGCATTTCGATCGACTCGTCGTTGCGCAGACCCTTCTGCGAAACCGTGATGTCATAGTAGACCGGCAGAACGTTTTTGTAGCTCTCATAGGTCAGCGCGTCGAGAATCGTTCCGGCGCGCGACGGGTCGGGCTGCGTCTTCGGGATGCAGAGCAGACAGGTCTTCATGCCGACGTAGGAATAGTACTTATCCTGCGACTCGTCGTACTTCGGCATCGGGAGCAGACCGAAGGTCGCTTCCATGTCGCGCTCCTCCAGCGCCGCCTTCAACTCGATCGTGCAGAACGCCGCGCGGTTCTCCTTGAAGCTTCTCAGATAGAAACCCGGTTTCGTTTCGGCGGTCTCAAACCAGACGTTTCCGTTCGAGGTCGAGAGGATCTTTCCGAGTCTTTCGAGCGTCGTAAAATTGCGTTCGGTCTCGATGCCGAGCTTGAACTGTTTGCCCTCGTTGGTCGTCAGACGGTTGCCTGCCGCAAAGTTGAACGCCGTGATGCTCGTTCCGTGACCGGCGATCCCGTAGACCGCCTTGCCGTCGTCCGAATAGGTAAAGCTGTCGTCGCCGTTGAGCGACGCGAACTTTTCGGCGTATTCGTTGAATTTGTCGAGCGTCCATTTGCCGTCGCGCACGAGCTGATACGGGTACTCGACCTTCGCGTCATCCATCATATCCTGATTGAACAGCAGCGCCCACGACATATCGAGCGACATGAACTGGAGCGGGCTCGACGCGACATAAAGCGTGTCGTCGACCGTGAGCGTTTTGTTGATCTCGCGGTCCCACCATTCCTCATTGAGCTGCAATTCCGGGATATCGAGCAGATTCATCAGATATCCGTCGGTGACGACCGCCGTCTTGTAGCCGACCGGCAGATACGCCGCGTCATAGGCAAAGTCGCCCGCCATGACCGACTGGATCACCTTGTCGCAGATGGCGGTCTGGCTGCTCGGAATGCTGACGTAGGGTTCCTTGATCTCATTCAACTTGAAGTTGAGCTTTTCCTCGATCAGACGGTTGCGGTTGTACACCGCGTCGTTTAAGCTCTCGCCGGTCTGCTCTTCAAAGTCGAGATAGACGAAGCAGTTCCAGATCGATTCAAAGTTCAGCACCTTGAATTCGTAGCCGCCGAAGTCCTTTCCGCCGAAATCATAGCCCGGCTCGGCGGGAGCGGTCGTACCGGTATCCGAAAGAGCGGTCGTGCCGTCAGCTGCGGGAGCCGCGCCGCCGCATGAAACGAGTGAGGAAACCGCGCTCAGCGCGAGAAGCGCCGCCGCAAGGCGAAGTCTGCATCTTTTCATTTTTTATTCCTCCTGAGATCCGGCGGTTCATTCAGAGAGCCGTCCGTTTGAAATGATTATATCACAGAAACAAGCCGCCGTCAAGAACCTGATGATTTCTTTTTCATGTTGCAAGAATCAGATAAAAATGAGGGAATAGGACAAAAAACGGGGCAGGAAAACCTGCCCCGTGGTTTATTAATTGGTTCAGCCGTTTATTTTCCGATTCTGGCGACGCCGGTGCGGATAGCTGCCTCCGCCACCTTTACGGCGACGGTCTTTCCGATGCGCTCGTCAAAGGCGAGCGGCATGATGTAGTCTTCGCGCAGTTCTTCGTCCGAAACGAGCGAAGCGATCGCAAGCGAAGCCGCCATCTGCATTTCGTCGTTGATATCCGACGCGCGCACGTCGAGCGCGCCGCGGAAGATGCCGGGGAACGCCATGACGTTGTTGGTCTGGTTCGGGAAGTCCGAACGACCCGTGCCGACGACCTTCGCGCCCGCCGCCTTGGCAAGATCGGGCATGATCTCGGGCGTGGGGTTCGCCATCGGGAAGACGATCGGGTCGACGTTCATCGACTTCACCATTTCAGGCGTGACGATGTTCGGAGCGGAAACGCCGATGAACACGTCCGCGCCCTTCATCGCGTCGGCGAGGATTCCCTTTTTGTGCGTCAGATTGGTGACATGGCTGATCTCCTCGTGCGCGGGGTTCAGACCTTCCATCCCCTCGCAGATGATGCCGAAGCGGTCGACCATCGTCAGGTGCTTGACGCCGAGCGTCAGGAGATGCTTGCCGATGGCGATGCCTGCGCTGCCCGCGCCGTTGATGACGACCTCGATCTCTTCGATCTTCTTTTTCGTCAGACGGAGCGCATTGAGCATGGCGGCGCCGACGACGACAGCGGTCCCGTGCTGGTCGTCGTGGAAGACCGGAATGTCGCAGATCTCCTTGAGCCGGCGCTCGACCTCAAAGCAGCGGGGCGCCGCGATGTCTTCGAGGTTGATGCC
>JAZRXB010000167.1:0-10226 GCA_045600005.1 Eubacteriales bacterium
GTCGGCTCTCCCCATATCGGCGCGAGGGCTCGCCTTAGAGGTGTTTTTATGTCGGCAAAACCGACATAAAATCGGATTTTATTATAACGTTTGTCATCTCTAAGCATTAAACAATCGGCTAATCAAAAATATAAAGGAGAAACCGTCATGGAAAAAACGCTCGAACAGTTATTTAATGAAGTCAAGACCTCCGAAACGCTGAAAAAGGAACTCACCGCTCTCCTGCAGGGCAAGGACACCGCCGCCATGAAGGAATGGCTTAAAAAGAACGGCTGCGGCGCGACGCTCGAGGAAGCGAAAGAATACCTCTATGAACAGGGCAGAGCCGCTCAGAAGAAGGGCGAGCTTTCCGCGGACGAGCTTGAACAGGTCGCCGGCGGAAGCGAGGCGATCATCGGAGGCGTGACCGTTTTCCTCACCGCCGAGGTTCTTGCCGGCGTCAGCTACGGCATTTACGCGCTCACCGAATGCTGACCGCCCGCTCCCGTACCGCGAACCCGGCGCGCTGACCGGCGCGCCGGATTTGTTTTATTTGTAAATTTTTCCGCCGGGTACTTGCCAAAGCAGACGGTTTCCGCTATAATATAGGCAGAAAATAAACGTCCCGGCGCACTCAGCCGCCGGAACGTCCGGAAAGGAAATCTGCCTTGAATAAACGACCGCTCTGTCTGCTTCTGACCGCCGCGCTGCTGTCTGCCGTCCCGTCCTGCACCGATTCGCCGGACGGAGCCGATCAGCATCCCGTTCTTCCCTCAGAGACCGACGAAACTGCCCCGTCGGAGGTCGAACGCCGATACTACCCCGACTCGGACGTGCTTGACATCACCGATTCGCTCGAATACCTCGGACGCATCGGCGAGGAACGCTGGGACGATTCGTCGCCGGCGAACGTCGTCTCACGCAACCCGCACGACATGATCGTCTTCCACGGAAAGCTCTACGTCACCTGCGGCAGCTTTCAGGACAACACGGGACCGGTCGCCGTCTACGAATATTCCAACAGCACTTCGCGCGGACGCGACACCGGCACGCTCCAGACCGAGCAGAACGACGGGCTTTACGTCTTTGACGACACGCTTTTCGCCCTCTCGACCGACCAGAAGGAGTGGGGCGTCAGCGACGTTTACTACCTTCCCGCCGGCGAGGACACGTTCCGCACCTCTTACCATCTCCTCGACGAATGCTATCACTGCTTCGACATGGAGGAATACCACGGCTCGCTCTTTTTCTCGGGCGCGGCGGTCGACGCGGGCGGACGCTATAAGGCGGCGGTCTGGCGGGTCGACGGCTCGATCGCGGACGCGGAGCCTTCCGACGTGACCGCTCTGCCCCTCTTTGACGCGAAAGGCGCGGACCTCGGCTACGACGACGCGAAGCAGGCGGCAGCCGCCCGTCTGTACGAGCTTTTCGTCTTCAACGACACGCTTTACGGCGTGTATCACGCCTTCTCCGACCCCGACCGCTCCGGCTTATACCGCTACGATGAAAAGACCGGTTCCTTCGTGCAGGATACCTTCACGGACGGCTCGGTCATCATCGACCGCATCTTCGCGGTCACGGCGGATTCCTCATTCGTTTCGGAATGCTTCACCTATCAGGGCAGACAGTATTTCGTCACCGATTCGATCACGGACGATACGTTCTTTGCGACGGGCGATCTGCGCGACTTCGAGATGATCCCGGTCGGCGGAAGGGTCAACGACGTCATCTTCCGCGACGGCGTGCCGTACATCCTCACCTCGGCGAAGGATGAGGGCGGCTGGCTCAACGCGGTCTGGACGACGAACGATTTTAAGACCTTCGAGAAGGTGCATCAGTTCACGTCGCCCCTCTACGCGCGCCGGTTCGAGTGCCTTGACGGCGTGTACTACTTCGGCATGGGAATGCAGTCGATCTTCAGCACGCATAACATCTCGCAGTCGATCGGAATGCCCGAGCACTGCGAGGAGTGCGGTTCGATTTTGCGGTATATTCCGGCATAAAGAACACCCGGACGGCATTGCCGTCCGGGTGTTCTTTATGTTCAGTTGTTCTCGCAGATGTCGATGGCTTCCTTGTTCGTCATGTCGGAGAATACGATCCCGACGATGCCCTTGGAGTAGCGCTCGAACATCGAAGCGGTGATGTAAATGCTGTTCTTGATGACAGCCTTGCTCGGCTTCTGTTCGTCGCAGTCGATGAAGCTGCGGAAACGGATCTCGCCGTCGGTCACGTCAAGCTCAAAGCAGCCGTTTCTCAGACCGTAGTTGGCGCGGCTGAGGAACTGTGCCATTTCGGAAATCACCTTGGGATCGTCCGCATCTGCGCCGATCGGGGAGATGCCGTAGACGATGATCTGATCGTCCTTGATGTCGACGATATATTTGATGTTCTTGATCTTTCCCTTGAGGTTCAGACCGAAGTTGAACAGTCCGTTGTCGGAATCGAACGAAAACTTCCAGTCGTCCTCGTTCAGGAACTCATTGACGATGCCGGCAAGCTCGGCAGAATACGATTTCGATGCCATGATATTTTTTCCTTTCAGATTTTGATTTTCAGAAAGAAGCCGCGAAAATGGGGAAAAAAAACCCCCCGGTTTTCCTCAATGGAGAAATCGGGTCCTTTCTGCCAGTTTATTATACCACGATTTCCATGATCTGTCAAGAGCCTTTTCAAAGTTTTTTCCGAAATATCGGCGTATTCATACTCATGTCACAAATTTCGGTTATAATGAAAAGGAAAACGGGCATACTGTGAGTAAATCCATTTCCCAAAGGAGAACTCATGAAAATTGCCTTTTTCGACGCGAAACCCTACGACCTCGACGCCTTCCGCCCCGCCGTTCAGAACAGCGGGCTTGATTTCCGCTATTTTGAAGCGAAGCTCTCGCCCGAAACCGCCGGACTGGCGCAGGGAGCCGACGGCGTGTGCCTTTTCGTAGGCGACGACGGGAGCGCGGAGGTCCTCGACCGTCTGCATACGCTCGGCGTGAAGGCGATCGCTCTGCGCTGCGCCGGGTTCAACAACGTGGACCTAAGGCACGCCTTCGGAAAGCTCCGCGTCTTCCGCGTCCCCGCCTACTCGCCGCACGCCGTCGCCGAACACGCGATGGCGATGCTGCTCACCAGCGTCCGCCGCATCCACAAGGCGTACAACCGCACGCGCGACTTCAATTTCAGCCTGTCCGGGCTGACCGGCTTCGACCTGTACGGCAAAACGGTCGGCGTGATCGGGACAGGCAAGATCGGACGCGCGTTCTGTGAGATCTGCCGCGGCTTCGGCATGAGAGTGCTTGCGTATGACAAATTCCCCGACGAGCGCGCCGGACTTGCCTACGTCCCGCTCGACACGCTTTTCCGGGAGAGCGACGTGATCTCGCTCCACTGCCCGCTGACCGACGAGACCTTCCACCTGATCGGACGCGAAGCCGTCGGACGGATGAAGCGCGGCGCAGTGATCGTCAACACATCGCGCGGCGCACTGATCGACTCGGAGGCGCTGCTCGACGGCATCAAGGCGCGGCAGATCGGCGCGGCGTGCCTTGACGTTTACGAGGAGGAATCCGAGCTGTTTTTCGAGGATCTTTCGGGGCATATCGTCGAGGACGACACGCTCGCGCGGCTGATCTCGATGCCAAACGTGCTGGTCACGTCGCATCAGGCGTTTCTGACCGAGGAAGCGCTCGCGGGCATTGCCGAAACGACGGTGAACAATCTGCTCGACTTTGAAAGGACCGGCGCGTGTGAAAACGAGGTCGTCTTCCGCGGCGGAATCCATGACGGAAAAGCCGCTGTCTCTGCTCTTTCCCGTGCCTGAGCGCACGACTGCCGTTCATCCTCAAACGACCGCCCGTCCGGTCTGCGCCAGTACGCGAACGTCCGACCGAATTTTCGCGCAGCGGCGCCAGTCCGCGAACGTCCGACCACATTTTCGCGCAGCGGCGCCAGTACGCGAACGTCCGACCGAATTTTCGCGCAGCGGCGCCAGTACGCGAACGTCCGACCGCGTTTTCGCGCAGCGGCGCCAGTACGCGAACCTTTTTCCCTCAGCCCGACCACACCGCCGCCCGGAGCTTCCGGCCCCGGGCGGCGAATCCAAACATTTCAAGGAGATCTCATCATGCTTTACCACTTCCCCATGCTCCCCGGCGAATACTGGTGGGGCGGCTGCGTCGACGACGGCACGAAAATGCCCTTCGACGCTTCGACCGACTTCACGGCGGACTACCGCGTCAGAATGTTCAATCAGGGTATGCCCCTTTACGTATCGAGCAAGGGCCGTTACATCTGGAGCGAAGAAGCCTTCGGCGTGCGCGTCAAGGACGGCGTGATCACCATCGACAGCGACTATGACGTGACGATCACGACCGCCGGAAAGACGCTGCGCGACGCCTATCTCGGCGCGTCCCATGACCACTTCCCCTTCACCGGCAAGGTCCCGCCGGAGGAATTCTTCCTCACCGCGCAGTACAACACGTGGATGGAGTTCACCTATGCCCCGACGCAGGAGGGCGTTCTGTCCTACGCGCACGCCATCGTCGGCAACGGCTTCAAGCCCGGCGTCCTCATCATCGACGAGGGCTGGCACAATCCCTACGGCGACTGGACCTTCGACACGCGCAAGTTCCCCGACCCGAAGGCGATGATCGACGAGCTGCATTCGCTCGGCTTCAAGGTCATGCTCTGGGTCGTCCCCTACGTCACGTCGACCGGCGTGAAGTTCATCTCCGCCATCCGACGCGACCTCAACCCCGACACGTGGGACAAGCTGTTCTGCCGCAACGAGGAAGGCCGGCCGGTCATCATGGAGTGGTGGAACGGCTTCTCGGCGATCCTCGACATGACCGAGGAGCATAACCGCGAATATCTCGACAGACAGCTCCGCGCGCTGATGAACGACTTGGGCGTCGACGGCTTCAAGTTCGACGGCGGCAACACGATGTCCTACGAAAACGGACGCGTCATCAACGGTCAGCACCGCGGCACGAAGGACGGCACGTACTCCTCGCGCGAAATGAACGCGGCGTGGAACGATTTCGGCACGCGCTACGCCTTCCACGAGTACAAGGACACCTTCAAGGGCGGCGGCAAGGCGACCGTTCAGCGTCTGCGCGACCGCGGACACCGCTGGGACGGGGACGGCATCAACACGATCCTGCCGAACTCGCTCGCGCAGGGGCTGATCGGCCACCCGTTCATCTGCCCCGACATGATCGGCGGCGGCGAATGGACGTACAACGTGATGCCCGGCTTCCATATCGTCGAGGAGCTGTTCATCCGCATGGCGCAGGTGTCGGTCTTCTTCCCGATGATGCAGTTCTCGTGGGCGCCGTGGCGTGTGCTGTCAAAGGAAGCGCTCGCCGAGGTCGTGAAGCTCGCCGACCTGCACGCGAAGATGGCGCCCGAGATCATGCAGATCATCCGCGAAAGCGCGGTCACGGGCGAACCGGTCGTGCGTCACCTCGCGTATAACTATCCGGACGGCGGCTATGAGAAGATAAGCGACGAATACCTCTGCGGCGAAAACATCCTCGTCTGCCCGATCGTCACGAAGGGAACGTTCGAGAAGGATATCGTCATCCCCGACGGCAGATGGCAGGACGAGCTTGGAAACATTTATGAAAAGGGCGTTCACCGCATGGCGACCCCGCTCGACCGCCTGATCTGGTTCAGAAAGATCGGGTAAGCTGAATACCTTTTCCGTAAATGATTAAGAGAGCAGCCCGTTCGCACGAGCTGCTCTCATTTTTATTCACTACTATCTGTGGTTTATTAAAAAATAATTATTCACTTTCCTTCTGTTATTGTTTATTATCTCCTCTGTAATTGACTGCCAGTATCCATAACAAGGCACTAAAACCAGGGATACTGCGAAATACAGGGAAGCAGCAGCAAACAGAATAAAAATTATTTTGCCGTCGTCTGTTTTCGATATATTATTGTCAATTCTTTGACAAACAAATGCTACTATCCCCGAAATGACTACCCCTATTTTGTTCAACCACATAAATCGAACAAATTTACCATTATCTTTACCACATATATCAACTTCATTAACCAGCATGATCGCAATGAATATTAACGAAACGAACAAAAATCCTGCAAAAATGGAACTAGCTATATCTTTCTCTATAGACGTACTGATAAGACATAGTTCCACATATATTAATATACAAAGAATTATTGTTGAAATAAGTGCTATCTTTTTTTGAGATTCTGGTTTATTAACACCTCTTACAGTAAAAAAATTAATTATGCCAGACAAGATACAAATAACACCCATGCAACCGCAGTACCAATTTGTCAATTCGTTCAGGTTGTTACCACTATCTTGTTCAACAAATGGTGATAAGCAGTTTTTTGAAATGATACACATCAAACCGATGGAAAAAACAAAGGAAACCCATGTTACGATACTATGAATACGAGTCAATTCACCAACAGTCTTACTATCAGGTACATCTTTTTCTTTCCCAAATGGCACGAGGTTATAATCATAGAAGTAATGCAGCCCATTAGGATCGCCCTCCTGCTGTTTCAATTCTTCCCAGGTTTTCTCAATATTGTCCCTTTTTGCCCGTATTCTTAAATAATCTGAAAGCAAATGTATTCTGATCGAATTGCTTTGATGTGCCTTGAAAATAAAAATCGATAACCATGCCGGGATCGATATCATGAAGGCTTGGAATATTTCAAGCATAACCAACGGTATCAACAGGCTTTTCTTATTATCATCATTGCTATCAGCCAACAGATTTTCAAGTACAGGAAACAACGCTAATGCTATTGTCCAGATGGCAATACTGGAAGTGATCAGTCTTTCATGAAGCTGGCTGGAATATGCATATCGCTGTAATTTCTCACTTCGCAACGACTGGTATTCTTGAAGACAATACTCATTTTTCATATTATCACTCATAGAAATACCATCCCCTTTCTTCAATGTCTTACGGTGTATCAGCAGTCGGTTCGACCGCTGATACACCTTTTTTGAAAGCCGCTGTTGATTTTATCTTAACACGATCTCCCCGTCAAACGGCAGGACCTTCGGCTCGGCGATACCGGAAACGATCTCACGCCAGCCGTCCGCGCCGTCCGCTTCCCTTCCGGTCAGCGCGGCAAGCTCGCGCGACGCGAACTTCCGCACCAGCGAACGGTCCTCGCCCGTGAAATCCGCCAGATGAGCGAGCGCTTTCCTGCTACCGCAGCGGGCAGCCGCCGCCGTCAGACGAAGCTCCAGCACCGTGCAGAACGCCGGCGCAAGCCCGTGGCAGACCAGCGGCGAGCCGTCCGACTTCCCGTTCACCGTCAGATAGCCGGAAACGTACTCTTTTTCGAGCAGCTTCTCCATCGGTCCGGCGAGCGAAGCGTCCGCGTGGCGCTCGACCGCTTCCGCGATCAGGTGGAGGAGCAGATGCGCCGGGAACTTCCAGCAGTCCACCCGGTTGAAGCCGTAGATGCGTCCGACGTACTTCGGATTGTGCGCGTAGGTCGCCGGACCGCCGGTTCCGGCGCGTTCGATGATCGGCGCAAGAAGCGCCGGGTCGACCTTTTCCGCCTTCACGAGCGCCGCCAGCGAACGGCAGACCCTTCCGTAGTCCCCGTCCCGGTTCGAGCAGGGCGCGTCGAGCCGCTTTGCGATCGTTCCGGCGAGCGAATCGAGCGCCCTCTCGTCGCCGAACCACGCGGCGAGGAAGGTCAGCGCCTCTTCTCCGGGCTTTCCCTGTGCGTCGAGCGCCGGGTCGGAATCCGGCACCTCCGGCGCACGGGAAGAGCCGCTCTGCCCGTCCGTCGGAACAGACGGCTCCGCGCCGGCCGGCAGCTTTCCCGTCCGGTACGTCTCAAAAACCATCCGCGCCGTGTCGTCCGAACCGAGACAGAGCGTGCGGAGCGAATCGCGGTCGCCGGTCAGCGCAGACGCGAGCAGCTCCGCGTCGTTCGGCGCGGCGGGCGCATCGAACGTCCACTCCGGCAGACAGCCTTTTTCGAGAAGCTCGGTCTGCACCGGCTTCACATCGACCTCGCGGAGCGTACAGCCGCGCTCAACCGCCTGCGCCGCGCACAGACCGACCGCGTACCCCGCGTGCCGCAGATCGGGATTCATCCGGCAGACGCTCGCCGCGTCGCGCGTCGCGGAGAACGCCTTCGCGGTGATAAGCAGGTTTTTGAAACCCTTTACGAGATAGGAACGGTACGGCACGTGCGCGCGAAGCTCTCTGCCGCCGTTCGAGTTCATGCCGCAGTCCGAGAAGAGCGTGCTTCCCTTTCCGTGCGTGTCGAACGGAGTCAGCGTGACCGCGAGCGTGTCGTCAAACGGCGTTTCGTTCCAGATGTCCTCCATCGTGAGCTGATAGTCGCCGACGATCCGGCGCGATTCGCGCACGGTCAGCATCGGCGTGTTGTCGAAATCGCTCTCCTCCCGCGTACCGACGAGCATGACGCGCACGTTGTCGGCGTAGCTTTCGGGGTCGGCGATGTCAACGTCGCCCTTGTTCGGGTCGTTAAGGAAGGTCCCGACCGCGCGGATCGTTTCGCCCCATTCGGAACAGCTCTGCACCGAGCCGTCGCGCGGGTCGCCGACCTCGTAGTCCGCGCCAGCCAGATAGGCCGCCGCGCCGTCGCCCGTCGCGTCGACCACCACGTCGGCGCTCAGCGCGAACAGTCCGCCCTCGCCGCAGAGGATCGTGCGCTTCACGTTCCCGTCCCCGACCTCCGCGCCGCAGACGAAGGTCAGCGGGAAGCTGTTCGCCTCCGCGCCCTCAAAAAGCCGGTTCATCAGCATCAGCGCCGCCAGATTGTCGTGCGCGTTCGGCTTTTCGGAATATGCCGAAGCATACGCCTTCGATTCCTCGTCGAGCCGCGCGTTCAGACCGCCCGTGTAGCCGTGCCAGTAGCTCGTGACCAGTCCGAGATTCATCGTGCCGCCCGCCAGCGCGTTCGGCTCGGCGACGGCGAAGGGGACGTTTTTCTCGGTCAGCGCGCGCATGACCTGTACGCCGGTCGTTCCCGCGCCCGCGACGAGGACGGGATAACGTCCGATCTCAGGAAGGAAGCCGTTCGGGAGCGTCAGCTTCGCCGCGAACGGCGCTTCGTCGGATGAAATGCCGCACTCGGCGAGCGGAAGCGTCCGACCGCAAAGATCGAGCGCGTCCGGCTCGCCGGCAGGCGAAAGCTCCGACAGGACACGTCTGACCGCGCCGCCGAGATTTTTCTTCATCCGCGCGATATCCTCCGCCGTGAACGAAGCGGGCAGCGGGTCTGCGAAGACGAACGCGCCGCCGGGAAGCGCGCGCTGCGTCGGCACATAGCCGGTCAGCCGCACCTCGTGGAACATCAGCCTGTGCGGGACCGAGGAAGCGAAGACCGGAACGTTCTCCCGGAACCACCGCCAGAGCTTTTCCGCGCGGCGCTGCGCTTCGGGCAGAAGACGCTGGGGCGAGCGGAACGTGACGAAATCGACCTGCGCGTCGAACGAGAATTCGACCGAATAGCAGCCCGGACGCGGGTCGCGGTGCAGGAACACCCGGTTCCCTGCAAGTCCGAGCGCCGGGTCGACCGTCGTTTCGGTGAAGAAGGGCGCGTCCGCGCCGGACAGCGTGAACGAATAGTTGATGCTCATCGTCTTTTTCCCGTCAAACGGCTCGGCGAACAGCGTCCCCTCTGTGTCGATCACCGCGTCGGCGCGCAGCAGATGGACGCCCCAGCTGTTGCAGACGACCACGCCGGCGGTTTTTCCTGCGGCTTCGCCGTCGGATTTTCCGTCGGATTTTCCGTCGTCTCCGCCGTCGGTTTTTCCGTTCGAGACCGCCAGTCCGCCCGCATGGGACGCGAGCAGAGGCGTCGCTCCGGCGGCAAGCTGACGCGCGAGCATCAGCTTGCGCATCGAGCCGTTCGCAAGCCCGGTCTCAAAGCCTTCGCTTTCGATCCAGTTGTGCCCCGCCGCCGTCATCTCGCGTCCGAGGTACTGGCGCGGTTCGATCAGAAAGACCTTTGCGCCGTTCTCCGCCGCCGCTTCCGCCGCCGCGAGTCCGCGCAGACCGCCGCCAATCACCGCGACAGTCGGAGTAAAATCAGTCGTGTTCATATCTTTTCCTTTCCTTTCGCCCGAAAAACGGGCGGCGCCCTTTCCAAAAGCGTCCGAGAAACCGTCCGCGCGGCGTTTTTCACACCCGGCGCGGCTCTCCGCCGAACCTTCCGGCGTTTTTCACACCCGGCGCGGCTGTCCGCCGAACCTTCCGGCGTTTTTCA
>JAZRXB010000168.1:0-8253 GCA_045600005.1 Eubacteriales bacterium
AACGGCTTCTGTCGCTTTGGTTTTTTGCGTCTTTTTTTCTTTTGAGGGCGCTTTTTCTTTTTGGGGTAGGGATTTTTTCTTCCTCTGCTTTTTACTTCATTGCTTTCTGCTGTTTGGTACGGGTGTTTTACAATCGGCTAAAAAAACTTAAGGCAATACCGCACAATTCACGCTTTCGCCTTGATGGCACGCTTGCCTGCATCTTTCCCGTCATACTGTACAAATCTCGTAGGCATAGGAGGTACTATGCCTTCCGGGGTTTGTTTCGTCTGACGGGAAATCTGACGGCGCAATCGCACCATCAGAACTGTGCGGTAATGCCTGAACAACAGTATCATAGCACACTGCGGCATATTTGTCAAGGTAAACTTTCACCAAATTTTCCCGGAAATGTTGACGCGGCAAAATCTTTCTGCGAATTTACAAATTTTACTTGTGTCGGAGAGAGAATTGTGTTAAAATAATACTGAATGCCGACGTTTTCAGAAAGGACGCCTGTTCCGCGCGGAACGGGCGGAAAAAACCATGCTTGACAGACTCCTGCCGTCCGGCGAGTTTCGGACGATCTACGACATCACGCCCGCTTTTTTGACCGAACAGGGGATCAAAGCGCTGATCCTCGACATTGACAACACGCTCGTCACCTACGACGACCCGAAGCCGACCGAACCGGTGCTTCGCTGGCTCGAAGAAATGCACGCGGCCGGGATCCGGACGGCGTTCGTGTCGAACAATCACGCGCCGCGCGTCGAAACGTTCTGCGAAGGGCTTGGATGCTACTACCACGCCGATTCGCACAAACCGTCGGTCAGATGGCTGCGGGAAGCGATGGCGCACATGAACACTTCTCCGGAGAACACCGCTTCGATCGGCGATCAGCTGTTCACCGACGTCTGGGCGGCGGGACGCGCGGGGATGCGTTCCTATTTCGTGCCGCCGATCAAGGACAAAACGACGCTGTTCTTCCGCTTCAAGCGGCTGCTGGAAAAGCCGCTGCACCGGGTGTATCGGAAGAGATGCGCTCATCCCGACAAACCGTGAAGAAAAACCGAAAGGATAAATGAAAGATATGAATCAGAATTATCAGCTTGCCGCTTCTCTGGCAAAATCCATTTTCCGCAAGGAATCCCCGTTCATTCCCGACGACGCCTTTGCGCCGGACAGCGAGTACGGTCTCCTGCTTGCCGGCATGAGAAGAATGGTCGACGAGGGAAAGATCAACGAGTGCGAGGATATGCTGTTCAATGTGTTCGATCAGAAGAAATCGCAGATCCTCGCCATCGGGATCGAATTCTACGCCAGACTCTCCCAGATGCCGGAGGGGCAGCTTGAAGACTGCGACTTCTCGACGGAGGAAGTGAAGGAAGGCATCAGCGATATGCTCAAGGCGTACAATGTGCGCATTGCTCCTCCTCCCACGCCGCTGATGCAGCTCGCGGGCGCGGTGGCAAAAAACGTCTTCGGCAGCGACACGCCTCTGCTGACCGACACGTCGCTTGACGAGGGCAGCGAGGCCGCCGCTCTGCTTGCCGAGATCCACGGCATGATGAACGAAAAGAAGCTCAGTGAAGCCGCCGCGAAGCTGAAAACCGTATATAATAAGGAAAAGAAGGAGATCGGACGGGTCGCGCTCGACTTCTACGCGCGTCTGATGCCGCTCTCGAAGGAAACGCTCGAACAGCTCGGCTACCCCGTCGAAACGCTCCGGGAGGATTTCTCGGAGTTTTTGCAGGTCTATGAGATCCGCGTCGCGCCGGTCGCCAACCCGCTGATGCAGCTCGTCGCACAGGCAGCCAAGCAGGGCTTCGGCGCGGACACGCCGCTTCTGTCCGATAAGGAGTTTGAAGAAGGAAGCGACGCGGCAAAGCTGCTTGCCGAGGTGCGCGGACTGATCGGCGAGAAAAAGCTCGTCGAAGCAAAAAAGCGGCTGGAAGCGCAGTATGATAAGGAAAACAAGGACGTCGCGCGCATCGCGCTCGACTTCTTCGGCAGACTGGCGCCCGTGAAGCCGGAGCTGCTCAAAACGCTCGGTTATCCGGTCGAGGAGATGCAGAAGGACTTCGACGCGCTGCTCCAGAAGTACGAGATCAAGGTGGTCATGCCGCAGAATCCGCTGATGCAGCTGCTCAAATTCCTTGCGAAAGGAATGTTCAAAAAGGAAACGCCGATCCTCGGCGACAAGCCGTTCGGCGAAGGGAGCGATGCCGCCGCGCTGTACGAAAAGATCCACGGGCTGATCGAGGGAAAGAAGCTCGCCGAAGCGGACGAATTGTTAAAAAAGAGCTATCAGAAGGAAAAGATGGAGATCGCCGAGATCGCGCTCGATTTCTACGGACGGCTCGCTCCTCTGCCGGGATCGCTGCTCGAACAGCTCGGATTCCCGCAGGCGAAGATCCAGGAGGGTCTGTCCGCGATGCTCGAAGCCTACGGCATCCAGATCCAGGTCAAGAAGAAACCTGAGGAAGCGGGAGACGGCAAACAGTGAAGCTGGCGGTTCTCGGCTCGCCGATCGCGCACAGCCGGTCGCCGATCCTGCAGGAGCTGTTCGCATCGAGGTGCAAAGTCGCGCCGTTCTCGTATGAGAAGATCGAGACGACGCGCGGAACGCTGGACGAAACGGTAAAGCGGCTGGTCAGGGAAGGATACGGCGGCTTCAACTGCACGATGCCCTTAAAGACCGACATGGCGGCGCTCGCCGACACGCTGACGCGCGAGGCGGAGCTGCTTCGTTCGGTGAATGCCGTGACCGTGACGGGAAACGTTCTGTCCGGCGCGACGACCGACGGCGGCGGGATCCTGCTGACGATCCGGCGCGCATACGGGCTTTCCGGCGAGGGGCGGACGGCTGACGGACGGTTTCTTGCGGAAAAAAAGGTTTTGCTGCTCGGCGCGGGCGGCGCGGCGCGGTCGGCTGCGCTGTCGATCGTGCTGGCGGGAGCGGACTTAACGGTCCTGAACCGCTCTGTCGGACGCGCCGAAGCGCTGGCGGCGATGCTGCCGTCCGGGTGCAGAGTCGGTGCGCTCGATGGAGAAACGCTCTGCCGGGAAGCGGCAGGTGCGGATATCCTCGTGAACGCGACGCCGCTCGGCATGACCGGAAGGGAAAAATTCGCTTCGTTTGCGTTTCTCGACGCGCTCCCGGCGGACGCCGTTGTGATCGACGCAGTGTATGAGCCGCTCGAAACGGCACTGCTGCGGGCGGCGCGTGCGCGCGGGCTTCGCGCGATGAGCGGGCTGTGGATGCTCGTTTATCAGGGCGCGCTGTCGTTCGAGCGCTGGACGGGCATCCTGCCGGACGAGAAGCTGTGCGGCGAAGCGTTTGAGCGGATCGGGCGCTGAATACACGGTTCGGAGGGCGGAAGTTCTGCCGGACTGTGACTGCGGTGCAAAGCGTCTGCGGCGACTGTGCGGCGGACGCACGGTCGGACGGAAAAGGTTCGCGGCGGACGGGATTTTACCGGACGGGAAAATGCGCGGCTGATGCGCGGTTCAGGCAATATTTCGCCGGACGGCGGACCGGGACTGGACTAAAACAGACAATAGACGGTCGGAAAGACCGGGAGGCATGGCATGACAGACGAAAAGGCGGTCTTCGGCGCGGGAGGAAACTCCGAGAGCTTTTACGAAGAAGGCTTCAAGCATACGAAACAGGCGCCCGCGTGGCTCGAAGCGCGCGGGCTCGACGCTTATGAATATCAGGCGGGCAACGGTCTGACGGCGGGAGAAGCGACCCTGCGGGAGATCGGCGCGGAAGCGGCGAAGCATCACATTCTGATGTCGCTCCACACGCCCTATTTCATCTCGCTGTCCAGCACCGAGGAGGAAAAACGGCTGAAAAGCGTCGATTATATCTTACAGAGCATCCGCGCGGCGGAATGGCTGGGCGCGGACACGATCGTCGTTCACACGGGCAGCGCCGGGAAGATCACGCGCGGGGAAGCGATGCGCTATGCGTCCGACACGCTGACAAAACTGCTCGAAGCGACCGATACAAAGGTGAAGATCGGGCTGGAAACGATGGGAAAGCTCAATCAGCTCGGCACGCTGTCGGAGGTGCTGACGCTCTGCAAGCTGAGCGAACGTCTTTGCCCGGTCGTGGATTTCGGGCATCTGAACTGCCGCGGCAGAGGACAGAGCGGGATCTTTGACACGGACGAGCCGACGTCGACCGGCGGTGTGTTCGTCACGAAGGACGATTACCGCGCGGTCTTTGATAAGATCGCCGTCACGCTCGGCGACGGGTACGCAAAGCATCTGCACTGTCATTTCTCGAAGATCGAGTACACGAAGGCGGGAGAGAAGAAGCACGTCAAGTTCTCGGACGAGGGCTTCGAGCCGCCGTTCGAGCCGCTGATGGAAGCGGTTTATGAAGAAAAGCTCGCGCCGCGCTTTATCAGCGAATCCGCCGGAACGATGGCAGAGGACGCATTCGCGATGAAGCAGTACTATCTGTCGCTCGCCTGATGTGGTTGACGGATTCCAGCGTTGAGCCGCGGACGGCAAACGGAGCGGAGAGATGCCGCTTCTGATGTTCGCCGAACGCGGGCGACGGATTGCGGCGTTGAGCCGCGGACGGCAGCCGGACTGCGGATACGGTAAGACGTTTCCGAAAACTCATCCGGAGACGAGATCAAAGCCCATGTCCGAGACATCAGAGAAATGCCGGATCTCTCTATGAAAAACAGGAGAAGCAAATGAAAATTCTCATCATGAACGGTCCGAATCTGAACCTGCTCGGCGGGCGCGAGCCGGGGATCTACGGGACCGAAACGCTTCAAAGCATCAACGAAGGGCTGTGCGCCGAGGCGGAAAAGCTCGGCATTTCGGTCGATTTCTTTCAGTCGAACCACGAGGGAGCGCTCATCGACCGCCTGCACGAGGCAAGGCTTGACTGCGCGGCGGTCGTATTGAATGCGGGCGCTTATACGCACTATTCGTATGCGCTGCGCGACGCGATCGCCGCCGTTCGGATCCCTGTCGTCGAGGTGCATCTGACGAACGTCCACAGCCGGGAGGAGTTCCGCGAAAAATCGGTGATCGCGCCGGTCTGTGCGGGACAGATCTCAGGGTTCGGCGCTTACAGCTACACGCTCGGGTTATACGCCGCTCACCGTCTGGCGGAGAGCGGGGAAGGACAGACGTAAAGGGAAGTCCGACTATCGCCGGACGGGTACATAAGATTGAGTTCACTCGCCGGAGAGCTGAAACGCTGAATCAAATTTACACTGGCTGGTTATCAATGCCGAAACCGGTTTCTGCCGGTGATTCGCTTCAAATTGATGGCTGAATATCGTATTTTTTAGAAAGGCGGTTCTCATCATGAACAATGACGCAAGATTTTCCGCGCTGAAACAGAAGGTCGGCGGAAACCGCGAGGTCATGGGCTTTGAGCATACCTTCGGAATGCCGAAGGAAACGCTTTATCACATCACGCCGGTCAACCGGTACATCCGCCGGATCCTTTCCGAGCTGGAATTTGCGCTGAAGCTCGACGGAGCGGAGGGCGGCGTTTTCACGTCCGCCGTTTCGGACGCGCTGACCATCCTTGAGGGCGCGATGGACGAGGACGGCGTTCTGACACGCGCGGTCTGCGAGCGGGCGGAGGAGGCTCTTCTGCCTCTCGAAGCCGCCGCGAAGGAGTATTCACTGATCCTCTGCGCGCACGCGCACATCGACATGAACTGGATGTGGGGCTGGGACGAGACGGTCGCCGCCGCGCTTTCCACCTTCCGCACGATGCTCGATCTGATGGACGAGTATCCGGATTTCACCTATTCGCAGTCGCAGACCTCGGTCTATCGTCTGGTCGAGGAATTCGACCCGGAGCTGATGGAACGGATCAGAGCGAAGATCCGCGAGGGACGCTGGGAGATCACCGCGTCCGCATGGGTCGAGACCGACAAGAATATGCCGTCCGGCGAATCGCTGCTCAACACGATCCGGTACACGCGCGATTACCTTGAAAAGGTCTGGGGCGTCGACCCGGCTTCGCTGAACATCGACTTTTCGCCTGACACGTTCGGTCACAGCCGTCACATCCCGGAGATCGACCGGTACGGGGCGGTGAAGTATTACTATCACTGCCGCGGTCTGAATCTCGATCACATCCTCTACCGCTACCGTGCGCCGTCCGGTGCGGAGGTGCTGATGTACCGCGAGCCGTACTGGTACAATTCCGCGATCACGCCGCACATCGGTCCGGGGCTGATCGATCTGTCCCGCCGGATGGGCGGACTGAAAACGGGTCTGATCGTCTACGGCGTGGGCAACCACGGCGGCGGAGCGACCAGACGCGACATCGAGCGGGCTTACGAAATGAAGGAATGGCGGATCTTCCCGAACATCCGCTTCGGCACCTTCAGCGAGTTCTTCGCGCTGGCGGACAAGCCGGAGATCCGCGAAAAGCTGCCGGTCGTCGACAGGGAGTTAAACTTCCTGTTCGACGGCTGCTACACCACGCAGTCGCGCATCAAGAAGGCGAACCGTCAGAACGAGGCGGCTCTCATCGAGTCGCAGACCTTCGCCGCGCTGAACGCCGCGTATCTCGGCGGACGCTACCGCTTCAAGGCATACGAGACGGCATGGCAGAATGTGCTGTTCACGCATTTCCATGACATTCTGACCGGCTCCTGCGTACAGGACAGCCGCGAATACGCGATGGGACTGCATCAGACCGCCGCCGCTTATGCGGGGACTGAGGAAAATCTGGCGCTTCGCTCGCTCAGCAATGCCATCGACTGCTCGATGATCGGCACGGACGGTGAAGAGGAGATCATACGCGAATCTCAGTCCGAGGGCGCGGGCGTGGGCTACGGCATCCATGTCACCGGCGTTCCGAATCCCGAACGCGGCGCGGGTCTGACCCGTGTGTTCCATCTGTTCAACCCGACCGCCGCAGAACGCGACGACCTGTGCGAGCTGACCGTCTGGGACTGGACAGGCGATCTCCGCCGTCTCTGTGTGACCGACGAAAACGGAAAACCGCTGGAATTCGCTCTGGTCGACGGCGCGTTCGTCAAATACTGGGATCATATGTACAATCGTGTTCTGGTGCGCGCGAAGCTGCCGCCGTTTGGCTACATGACCGCCGTTGTGCGCGAGGCGGAGGTTTCGGGCTATCCCTGCTATTACGGCTCGATCCACAATATTCTCGGCTTTGAAAACAGATATGTGCTTGAAAATGAAGCGCTTCGCGCCGAATTCGATCCGCTGACGATGAGCCTTGTGTCGCTCGTCGACAAGGCGGACGGCTCGGAAAAGCTCGGCGCGGGCGAATTCGCCGGACTGACGCAGATCAACACGCAGCGCGAAGGCAACAGCGCGTGGGTCATCGGCAAATACCACGATATCAATCCCTTGACGGACATCCGCCGCGTCGACCGCTTCGGCGTCGGCAGACTGCGCACGGGCTATCGCTTCGACGCGAACGTACTCGGCTCGTCGGTCACGGTCGAGATCACGCTGGACGCGGGCGCGAAGGAGCTGCGGTATCATGTGAGCGCCGACTGGAACGAGCTTGCCGGACGATTCGTGCCGATGCTGGCGTTCCGTGTGCCGGTCGGCTACGCGGTACAGGATTATCTGTGTGACGTTCCGATGGGCGCGGCGTACCGCGGAAACGAAAACCACGACATTCCGGCGCTGTCCTATGTTCTGGCGCGCGGTGCGGAAGGCGGGGCGGTCTATGTGATGACCGATTCCAAATACGGCTACCGCGGTTTTGACAACGCGATCGTTTCGACGCTCATCAACACGGCGAACAATCCCGACCCCGACCCGGAACGCGGAAAACACGAATTCACGCTTGCCGTCGGTATCGAAAAAGCCTGCCCGAAGGCGATGGCGGACCGCTCCGACCGCTTCATGCACGGCGTCCGCTACGTACCGACGAATCCCCACGCGGGCACGCTTCCGGCAGTCGGCGCTCTGCTCTCCGCTTCGACCGGTACCGCGCGCATCACGTCGGTCACGCGGCTTGAAAACGGGAACACACTCGTTCGTCTGAACGAGCTTTGCGGCAAGATTGCTGAGGGAACGCTCACCTTCTCCTTAGACGTGAAGGCGGCGAAGCTCGTCGATCTCGACGGGCGCACGGTCGGCGAGGCGTCGGTCGACGGAAGGACCGTCTCGTTCGATGTGAAGCCGTACTCGATCACAGCCTGCGAGCTGACGCTTTAATCGCTCAGGGAACGTTCAACGAAGGCGTCAGCGGGCGGTCCCGCCGGGTCGCTGCGCGCCCCGGCGGTCTCCGGG
>JAZRXB010000169.1:0-37777 GCA_045600005.1 Eubacteriales bacterium
CGCCGGTCAGAGACCGGCGGCAGCCGTTTTGTATATTTTAGAATCAGTCGTTTTTCTTGAGTCTTGCTTCGGTCTTGAGACGGGTCGCGGTGTTGAGGATCGACTTGCGCAGACGGATCGCCTTCGGCGTGACCTCCATCAGCTCGTCCTCCGCGATGAACTCGATGGCTTCCTCAAGGCTCATGATCTTCGGCGGGGTCAGGATGAGCGCTTCATCCGCACCGGACGAACGGATCGAGGTGAGGTGCTTCTTCTTGCAGGGGTTGACCGCGATGTCGCCGATCTTCGGGCATTCGCCGATGATCATGCCCTCGTAGACCTGCGTCTGAACGCCGAGGAACATCTGACCTCTGTCCTGCGTCTGGTACAGACCGTAGGACGTGGTCTCGCCGTCTTCGCTGGCGACCAGAGAACCGGTGTAGCGGAGCGTGATGTCTCCGCGGTAGGGCTGATAGCCGTCGAAGACCGAGTTGAGAATGCCTTCGCCGCGGGTATCGGTCAGGAATTCGCTTCTGTAACCGAACAGGCAGCGTGCGGGGATCAGGTATTCGATTCTCATGCGGCTGCCGTGCAGACCCATTTCGAGCAGGTCGCCCTTACGTGCGCCGAGCTTCTGGATGACCGTGCCTTCGGTTCCTTCCGGAACGTCGATGGTGACGTGTTCCATCGGCTCGCACTTCACGCCGTCGATGACCTTGTACAGCACGTGAGGCATCGAGCAGGTCAGCTCGTAGCCCTCGCGGCGCATATTTTCGATCAGGATGGACAGGTGCATTTCGCCGCGTCCCGCGACCTTGAAGCAGTCGGTCGTTTCGCCGTCGGCAACGCGCAGCGAAACGTCGCGGAGCAGTTCCTTGTAAAGACGCTCGCGCAGCTGACGGGAGGTGACATATTTGCCATCGCGTCCGGCGAACGGAGAGTCGTTGACCGAGAAGGTCATTTCAAGCGTCGGCTCGCTGATCTTGACGAATTCGAGCGGCTCCACATTGTCGACGTTGCAGATGGTGTCGCCGATGGTGACGTCGGACGCGCCGGAGAAGCATACGATGTCGCCCATCTTTGCGGATTCGACCGGGATCCTCTGAAGACCGTCGACCTGATAGATCGAAACGATCTTGGTGCGCTTGGGCGGCTCGTCGGAGTGGAAGTTCGTGACCATGACTTCCTGATTCTGTTTCAGCACACCGCGCTCGATGCGTCCGATGCCGATACGGCCCACATAGTCGTTATAGTCGATGGAGGAGACGAGCATCTGGAGCGGACCTTCGAGGTCGCCTTCGGGAGCGGGGATATATTCGAGAATGGTGTCGAACAGGCACTTGAGGTCGGTTCCTCTTTCGTCAGGGGAGAGGGACGCGGTTCCGTCGCGTCCGCAGGCGAAGATCATCGGGCTTTCGAGCTGTTCGTCGGAAGCGTTGAGGTCGATGAGAAGGTCGAGAACTTCGTCGATGACTTCTTCAATGCGCGCGTCGGGACGGTCGACCTTGTTGATGACGACGATGACCTTGTGGTTCAGCTCGAGCGCCTTCTGGAGGACGAAGCGGGTCTGCGGCATGGGACCTTCCGCCGCGTCGACGAGGAGCAGAACGCCGTTGACCATTTTGAGGATACGCTCGACTTCTCCGCCGAAGTCAGCGTGACCGGGGGTGTCGATGATATTGATTTTTACGCCCTTGTAGTGTGCGGCGGTGTTCTTGGCAAGGATGGTGATACCGCGCTCGCGCTCGATGGCGTTGGAGTGCATGACGCGGTCTTCGGTAGCCTGATTTTCACGGAAAATGCCGCCCTGCTTGAGCATTTCGTCGACCAGCGTGGTCTTGCCGTGGTCAACGTGGGCGATGATGGCGATATTTCTTAAATCTTCACGAATCAACTTTAGAGATCTCCTTCAATGAATGTATGACATTATTACAGATATCACTCAACATTATACCACATTTTTAACGGCAGAAAAAGAGTTATTTTCGCTGAT
Organism: Eubacteriales bacterium; assembly: GCA_045600005.1. GTDB lineage: Bacteria > Bacillota > Clostridia > Oscillospirales > CAG-272 > Flemingiibacterium. The sequence continues at coordinate 1,973 of JAZRXB010000169.1, forward strand.
ATTTTCACACGGACGGGACTTTTTTTTGACATCTTTCAGCCGGAGAGGGCGAAAATTCCCCCCGGCGCCGCAGGAAACAGAAAAAGCCGCGCGTCGGCGCGGCGGTCTGCGGGGGCTTATCCCGGATATTTCAATCGGTGACGGTCTGGCTTTCCGTTTCGGCTTCGCCGTCCGGCTCGGCTTCTGCCGCGAGCGCAAGCTCTTTCTGGTAGGCGCTGATGACCGCTTCTTCCAGAACGGCGCGGAAGGACGCGTTGATCGGATGAACGATATCCCGATAAGTATTGTCAGGATTCTTGCGGCTGGGCATGACGATGAAGAACTTGTCGCGGGCGTTGATGACCTTGATGTCATGAACGGCGAGCTGACCGTCGAAGGTGACGGAAACGATCGCTTTCATCGGTCCGTCGTCAAAGAGCTTTCTCACCTTGATATCGGTAATGACCATATTTTCTTTTCCTCCTGAAATTGACTGGATTGTTTTGAGCCTGAGGATATTATACACCGTAAATATGAAAAAATGTACTGCATAAATATTAACAAACATCGACCGGAGGAAAAAGTTTTCCGCTATGTGTTCTTTATGTGACGGACGGGTGAAATCCCCGAAATAACATGAAATAATGCTGATTATACGGTTGTTCTGCGCTTGGCGGCGACAGATGCCGAAGCGTGTCGAATCTGTCGGTTATTTATACAGAATATTGAAAAATCATACTCGCGGACGGACAACCGGGACCGGGCGCGGATTTCATTCGCGCCCGGTCGGCGGTTCCTGACGGGATATTCGGGAGAAATTTTCCGTCAGGGCTTTTATTTTTCGGGAAGATGTGATATAATGGAATACAACGATATTCAACCGCGTTCCGGAGAGGGCTCCGGAGGCGCGTTCGTCTCAGAAAGGGCTGATTGAATCCATGTACACCTCCTACCCGGCTTCCCGCCTTGAGGAGATTTTCAAAAAACCGCGTTCGGTCTACTTTATCGGGATCGGCGGCATCAGTATGTCCTCGCTCGCGCATATCGCGCATGAGCGCGGCTGTAAAGTCAGAGGCTACGACCGCACGCCGTCCGGGCTGACGCGCCGTCTGGAAAGCGAAGGCATCGAAATTTTCTACGAGACCGACCCTGCGCATCTGGCAGACGCGGAGGTCGTCGTCTATACCGCCGCGATCAAGCCGGACCATCCCGAGCTTGCCTGCGCATTGAAATGCGACGCGGAGGGAACGAAATACTGCGTTTACCGCGCCGATTTCCTCGGCTGGCTGATGAGCGGCTGCCGTCAGCGCATCGGCGTTGCGGGAATGCACGGCAAAAGCACCGCGACCTCGATGATCTCGCATATTTTCCTCGCCGCAGGACGCGACCCCACCATCGTTTCGGGCGCGGAGCTGGACGTTCTCGGCGGCGCGTACCGCATCGGCTCGAAGGAGACCTTCATCATGGAAGCCTGCGAATATCAGGATTCCTTCCTCTCCTTTACGCCGAATATCGCCGTCGTGCTGAACATCGACCGCGACCATCTCGATTACTTCACGGGACTCGATCACATCATCCGTTCGTTCCGGCAGTATCTCTCCATCGCGTCCGACGGGTACGCCGTCGTCAACGCCGACAGCGAGAACGTCCGCGCCGCCTGCGAGGGCTACCGCGGCACGCTCGTCACGTTCGGACTTGAAAACGACGCGGATTTCACCGCTTCCGCGCTCACGTTCGATCACGGCAGAGCTTCGTTCGATATTCTGAAAAAGGGCGCGTTCTTCGCGCATATCACGCTTTCCGTCACCGGACGGCACAACGTCATGAACGCGCTTGCCGCGGCAGCCGCCGCCGATCTGTGCGGCGTTCCCGCCGAAGCGGTCGCACGCGGGCTGGCGTCGTTTGCCGGAGCAAAGCGGCGCATGGAGCTGCGCGGGACCGTGAAGGGGCTGGCGTCGGGCGCCGGCGTGCCGCTGTATGACGATTACGCGCATCATCCGACCGAGATCCGCTGTACGCTGGCAGGCGCGAAGGAGCTTGGCGCAAAGCGCGTGTTCGTCGTCTTCCAGCCGCACACCTATTCCCGCACCGCCGAGCTGTACGACGAGTTCGCCGCTTCCTTTGACGGCACGGAGCTGATCCTGACCGACATCTACGCGGCGCGCGAGGTCAATACATGGGGCGTATCCTCCGAAGCGCTGGCGAAGAAGGCGGGCGGGCTCTATCTGCCGTCGCTCGAAGCCATCGCCGCATATCTGAGAAAGACGCTGGAAGCAGGCGATATGCTGATCGTCATGGGTGCGGGCGACGTCATAAAACTCGACGATCTGCTTCTGTAAAACGACGAGAAACGGAGATTCAAATGAAACGCGAGCTTCACTTCACCGACGAGGAATTTGAAAAATTCACCGAATATATGCACCTGACCAACGACGCGGCGCACAATATGCGGCGCGCGCAGATCATCGGCATCACCGCGCCCGACGTGCAGGTCGCGCCGGGTGCGAACGTCCGCATTCCGCTCGATCAGATCGGCGCGAATACCTTTATCGGACTTTACGCTTACTTAAACGGCAACGTCACCGTCGGACGCGACGTGCTGATCGGTCCGCACTGCTCGATCGTTGCCGGGAATCATAAATACGACCCGAAGACCGACTATTTCTCCGCCCGCACCGAGCGGGACGGGGACGATTCGGTCGTCATCGGAGACGGCTCGTGGCTGGCGAGCAACGTGACAGTCACGCCGGGCGTGAAGATGGGGCGCTGCAACCTCGTCTGCGCGGGCGCGGTCGTCACGAAAAGCACACCCGACTACGCGATCATGGCGGGCGTTCCCGCAAAGCAGATCGGCGTCATCGACCGCGAGACCGGCGAATATCGCTGGTTTTCCCATGGAAAAGCCGAAACGGCGCCCGCAGAACCGTCGGAATCGTCAGACATAAAGGAGTGAGCCGGTATGGAATTCCCGACCGAACGAAACAGTTACCGTGAAAACTTCCCCTTCCCGGCCGAAGGAGAGGCCGTGCTGGAAAATCCGCCGACCTTCATCTGGGTCCCGGTCGAAGGAGCGAAGACCTATACCGTCCGCATCACGAAGCCGGACGGAACGCCGGCGGCGGAATTTTCGTCCGCCTATCATTACGGCAATCCCGAAAAACCGCTGGACGCCGGGGAATATCTCTGGACCGTCGAGACCGACGCCGGATTAAAACGCCGTGAAATGCGCTTTTCGATCGGCGAAAATGCGCTGCTGTTCGAGCGAGTGGGCGCGAAGGAGCTGTTCGACGCCGTACCCGCCGTCCGTCCGAGACACCTTTTCGCCGCGGAGGATATCCCCGCTCTGCTGGCAGAGCGCGAAACCGAGCTTGCCGTCCTGCGCCGGAACGCGGAGGAGGCGTACCGGCACGGCTTCCCGCCGCGTCCGATGTTCCACCGCGACCCCGACGCCATGCCTTACCGCGAATATTTCGGGATGTTCCGGGATTACTGCGACCGCGATCTCATCGCCTGCGCGCAGCTCTTTGCGCTGACCGGAGACGAAAAAGCCGGTGCGCACGCAAAGCGGCTTTTCCTTGACCTCTGCGACTGGAACCCGCTCGGTCCCTGCTCGCAGCTCGGCGGTCTGGGCGACGAGGTGGGACTGAGCATGGCGCGCTGTCTGCCCGCCGCGTTCGACCTGCTTTATCCGCTTCTGACCGATGCAGAGCGCCGCTATACAGCCGGGACCGTCGCCGTCTACGCCCGCGAATGCAAAACGCGCATCGAAAAGATCGACTACCCGAAGAATCCGTCCAACTCTCACGTCGGACGCATTCCCGCCTATCTCGGCGAAGCGGCGCTCGTCTTAAAGGGCGAGGGCATCGAAAACGACGAAACGCTGATCTCGTGGCTCGACACCGCGCTGGATATCTACAACGGCATTTTCCCGTTCTACGGCGGCGCGGACGGAAGCTGGGCGGAGGGCGCGTTCTACTCGACCAGTTATACCAAATGGTATCTGCCCTTCTTCTCGGCGGTCGAGCGCTACACCGGCAGGAGCCTGATGAACCGCCCGTTCTACCACCGCTATTCGACGTATCTGCTGCATTTCTGCAATCCCGACTACGAGAACCATCCCTTCGGCGACGGCTACTGGTGCAGTCCCGAATCGGAGGAATGGCCCGGCTTCTTCGCGCAAAATCCCTTCCGCGTCTATGCGGACAAATTCGGTCCCGAAAAGGCGCGCGAATACCGCGCGAAGGCGACCGATCAGCCGCTGTATATGCTCCATCTGCTCGACCTGTTCCTTCCCTTTACGAAGCCCTGCGCAAATTCGCTGGCAGCCGAGCCGGAGGATGCGGTCGTCTTCCCGGACGGAGGCTTCGCGGCGCTCCATACGAGCTTCGGCGCGGAGGATAACATCACCGTACTGGCGCGCGCGTCGCGCTTCGGCTCGGACAGCCACCGTCACGCCGATCAGGGCTCGTTCGCGCTGTTTGCGGGCGGAAAAGCGATGATCTCGCCCTCCGGCTACTTCGGCAGACGCTACGGAACGGGACATCACATGAAATGGACCAACGCCACCATCGCTCACAACGCCCTGCTGTTCAACGGCGAGGGACAGCCGACGTTCAGCGAAAAGTCGGCGGGAAGGATCATCGCATTCGATAAGGAAAAGAAATCGGTCACGATGGATATGAGCGGCGCGTATGAGAGCATCACGCTCTGGCAGCGGACGATCACACTGACCCCGGACGGCGCGGTCATCCGCGACGTCGTGGAGGCGGACGAGCCGGTCGGCGTGACCTATCCGCTCCATACGCTCGTCAGACCTGCGGCGGACGGAGATATTCTCACGGTCGACCGTGAAAGCGCGAAGCTGACCGTCACGCCGGTGTCGGGCGGACTGACGCTCGAACGTGTGACCGACGAATATGACGTCGCGCTGAACGACGGCGAACCGGACGCCTACGCCGTCACGATGCCGCCGCAGTACCATGCGTTTTACAGGGCGAAGGCGGCGAAGCGGCATGAGCTGGTCGTCCGCTATACCGTGTCATTTGGGGAGTGACGCTGTGAGACGGGTGAAGATCACCGCCGTCCGAAAGGCGGATTATACCGATTTGCAGAAAAAATACGAGAATCCGATCGAGCACGCCTGTGAGCTGCACGAAGGGGACAGCTGGATCTCGGACGGCTGGAACTGCCCGGAAGGGCTCTGCGGAAGCGCGTGGGAGAGCATGATGGGCTTCGTCCGTGCGCTCGGCGCAGGCGGCGGGAACTTTTACGACGGCTGGATGAAGGACCCGGACGCCGCGATGATCTCCTGCAATGACGGCTTCCGCCCGGTCAGCTTCTATCTCGAAGCGCTGCCCGATTGAAAAGTCCCCGCATGAACGGGGGGAAAGGACTTTTTCATGAAGATCACCACGCTCGGCACGAGTCACGGCGACTCGACCTACTGCCGCTTCAACACGTCCACGCTGTACGAATTGAACGGCGCGCTCTATCTCGTCGACTGCGGCGAACCCTGCGAAGCGCTGATGTGCCGCAAGGGAAAGGATTTTTCAAAGCTGCGCGCCGTCTTCATCACGCATATGCACGACGATCACGCCGGAGGTCTGACGGAGCTTGTCAAAACCCTCATCAAATACGCGAAGCCCGGTCAGCATACGACGGTCTATTTCCCGGAGGAAGGCGCGAAGGAGGCGTTTCACGGCTGGACGAGAGCGCTTCACATGAAGGACGGCGAGGAATACATCAGCTATGGCGTCGTGAAGCCGGGAGAGGTCTACCGCGACGAAAACATCGCGGTCTCGGCGTATGCGACCGACCACATTCCGTCGAACCCGGTCAAGCCCTGCACGTTCGCGTTCATCCTTGACGCCGAGGGGAAGCATATCCTTCATACCGGCGACCTGTGGGTCGATTTCCACGACTTTCCGAAGATCGCCGCCGAGGAGGAATTCGACGCCTGTCTCTGCGAGGCGACGCACTACAAGACCGAGACGGCGCTCCCGCTGTTCGCCGCGTCGAAGATCCGCCGCATGATCTTCATGCACATCGCCAACCGTTTCCACGGCGAGACGGGCGAGCTTGCGCTTCTGTCGCTGGCGGCAAAGCTCGACTTCCCTGTCGAGGTCGCGCACGACGGAGACGAATTCATTTTATAACATGAAAATAATTTGCAGAAAAGGGGCATAACGGTCGTTTCCTTCGATGAAAAACGCCGCGATTCTCCCGAATTCTGAAACGGATTGCCGAAGTTTACAAAATATTAATGTATTGTTAGAAACAGTTCACATTATTTGCGCCGGGCTGTGTTATAATGATTGCGAAAAACCTGAAAGGAGACATTCCACATGAAACGCACTTTCTGTATTCTTCTGGCGCTGCTGATGGCGGCGTCTGCCGTATCCTGCGGCGGATCGACGGGCTCGGGTTCGTCCGACACGACCGCATCGAGCGGCGAAACCACGCCTCCCGAGACTGAGCTGACCGACGGTCTGCCCGACGTCGACATGAACGGCTTTGAACTCAGCATCCTGCACCACGACAAAACGTGGCTGACCTGGGCGAAGACCGACCTTGTTGCTGAGGAAGAAAACGGCGACCTCATCAACGACGCGATCTTCCTGCGCAACCGCGAGATCGAGGAGCGCTTCAACTGCAAGATCAATGTTGAGGGCATCAAGCAGGTCTCGTCGGTCTTCAAGCAGCTCGTCGCAGCGGGCGATGATACCTACGACATCATCATGCAGTATGGTATCGACGTCCTCGGCAACGTCGAGTATCTGTCGAGCATGACCGCGCTCCCCTATATCAACACCGAAGCGGTTTACTGGAACCCGAACGCATCGAGCATTTTCCGCATCGGCGACAAGCAGGTCGCCATGGCGGGCAACTTCACGCTGAGCTATATCTCCGGTTCCTCCTGCTTCATGTTCAACAAGCAGCTGTATGAAGACCTCAAGGTCCCGTACAACATTTACGACCTCGTCAAGGAAGGCAAGTGGGTCACGGATAAGTTCATCGAGATCGCAAAGATGGCGGAATTCGACCTGAACGGCGACGCCGTGATGGACAAGAACGACCGCTTCGGCGTTACCGGCTCGCACAAGGCGTTCTTCAATACGATGATCAACGGCGCGGGCATCAAGTACGTCGAAATGGATAAGGACAACTATCCTTACTTCAACATCCCCGGCAACGAAAAGGCGATCAACTTCATGCAGAAGCTGCTCGACCTGACCATCGACGATCCGTACTGCTACTTCACCACCTCCACCAACGTCGATAACGGTCCGTCCGATATCAAGTTCGCCAACGGTCAGCTCATGTTCTCGCACACCAGCATCAACGGCGTCGAGGGCAGCCGCAGCATGGAGATCGATTTCGGTCTGCTTCCCGCACCGAAGTACGACGAAGCACAGGAAATGTACTATTCGCAGACCAACATCGGTGAGATCGCAACTCTGCCGCGTTCCTACAACACCGATCATGCCGAGTATGTCGGTATGCTTCTCGAAGCGCTCGCGTTCCATTCTCAGCAGAACATGGTCCCGACCTATAAGGAAGTCCTTCTGAAGACCAAGTATTCGCGCGACGACGAGTCCTCCGATATGCTTAACTATATCTTCGACGGCATTTCCTTCGACTACGGCGTAGTCGTATGGCAGAACAGCGTCGGCAACGTTTTCATGAAGAACATTTATCTGCCGAAGTCGAACACCATCGCTTCCACCATCGCGTCGATCCAGACCGCTCTTGAAACCTCCATCGAGGATCTGAAGGCGGCAGTCGCCGAAATGCCGTAAGGCTTTCCCGGCAGCGGAAAAACGCATACAACAGAAGATCTCCCGCTCACGCGGGAGATCTTCTGTTGTATGGAGCGCTTTACTGTGCCAAGAGCGCCCGACCTGACCCGTCATTCCTCCCCGATGCGAAGCACCGGAGAGGAAACGGATGAAAGTCAGTTGCCGTCCTTATAATAGTTGATGAGACAGCCGGAGAGGATGATCGTGCGTTCGTCGTCGGTCAGCTCGCCCATTTTCAGCGTGATCGGCTTCATGCTGCCGTCTGCCCTGACGAGATAAGCGGGGAATTCGTACTTCGCCGCTTCGACCGCCGCGCGGATGCCCGGAACGAACAGGTAATCGCCGACCGTGAAGACGTCCTCGTCGAATAAGAACGGGAGCATACCCCAGTTGATCAGGTTGCTTCTGTAACGCTTGGTCGCGTATTCGACCGCAACGTTCGCCCAGCCGCCCAGTACCTTCTGGCAGGACGCCGCCTGCTCGCGCGCCGAACCGTCGCCCGGCTTCTTCGCGCAGACCACGCTGCCCACGCCGACCTTCATCGGGTCGAGATCGGGCTTCACCTTTCCGAGCGCCGCGAACACGTCCGCCAGCGCGCTCTTCGCGTTGTCCTCGCCGTTTTCGCGCGCTTTCTCAAAGACCTGGACCGCCTTGGCGCGTCCGACGTAAGCCGGGTCCTTGCGGGACAGTGCGAACTCGGCGAGCTTCAGCGGGTTGGAACGGTAGGACGAGGTCTCGCCGGACGGGATCAGCTCGTCGGTCGTCGTAACGGGGTCGCGGATGACCGACGCGACCTGTAAGAGCAGATCGTCGGTCAGGGCGGACATGACCGGCCAGTCGGCGATGTTCGGACCGATCTTCAGGGAAGCGGCGGTATTGGCGCTGCCGAAGCCCTGATAGACGCGGTGACTGTATACGGCGTCGTCGAAGTGATAGTCAGGCGTCGTGTATACGACCTCCAGCTCGGTGGCGGGAGTCAGGATGCCGCCCTTTGCCGCCGTGGCGGCGATGCTGCGCGCGTCCATCAGCGCGACGGAAGCGATCTGACCGTTTCCGGGCTTGGAGCCTTCGCGGTTCGGGAAGTTGCGCGTCGAATGACGGATGCTCAGACCGCCGTTGGCGGGAACGTCGCCCGCGCCGAAGCAGGGACCGCAGAACGCGGTGCGCAGCGTGACGCCGGCTTCGAGCAGCTTGGCAGCCGCGCCGTTTCTCATCAGCTCGATGTAGACCGGCTGGCTTGCGGGATAAGCCGACAGCGAGAACGCGCCGCAGCCGGTGGACTGACCGGTGAGGATATCCGCCGCCGCCATCAGGTTGTCGAACGTGCCGCCCGCGCAGCCCGCGATGACGCCCTGATCGACGCGGATGCCCTCGGGCGTGATCTTGTCGGTCAGATTCAGGCGGATGTCGGGATTGTCAAGCTGTTCGGAAGCCGACTTTTCGACCTCGCGGAGAATGTCGGAGGCGTTTTCGATGAGCGTGCGGATGGGGTAGACGTTGCTCGGATGGAACGGCAGGGCGATCATCGGCTCGACGCGCGAAAGATCGACCTTGACCACGCCGTCGTAGTAGGCGATCGGACCGGGGGAGAGCTTTCTGAAATCCCCGGGACGCTTGTGGTTCTCGAAGTAACGCTTCGTCTCGTCGTCGGTGATCCAGATCGAGGACAGGCAGGTGGTCTCGGTGGTCATGACGTCGATGCCGTTGCGGAATTCGATGGGCAGGTTCGCAATGCCGTCGCCGACGAATTCCAGCACCTTGTTCTTGACGAAGCCGTCCTTGAAGACCGCGCCGATCAGCGCGAGCGCCACGTCCTGCGGACCGACGCCGACCTTCGGCCTGCCGGTCATATAGACCGCGATGACCTCGGGACGCTTGATGTCATAGGTGCGGCAGAGCAGCTGCTTGACCAGCTCCGGACCGCCCTCGCCGATCGCCATCGTGCCGAGCGCGCCGTAGCGGGTGTGGCTGTCCGAGCCGAGGATCATTTTCCCGCAGCCGCTCATTCTTTCGCGCATATACGAATGGATGACGGCGATGTGCGCGGGAACGTAGATGCCGCCGTACTTTTCGGCGGCGGACAGACCGAATACATGGTCGTCCTCGTTGATCGTGCCGCCGACAGCGCAGAGGCTGTTGTGGCAGTTGGTCAGCACGTAAGGAAGCGGGAACTTCTCAAGTCCGCTGGCGCGGGCGGTCTGAATGATGCCGACATAGGTAATGTCGTGCGAAGCCATCGCGTCGAAGCGGATCTTCAGCTCTTTGTCGCTGCCGGACGTGTTGTGCGCGGAAAGAATGCCGTATGCCATCGTCTGGTGGGCGGCGTCCTCCTTTGTCACGTCCTCTCTGCCGAGAGCTTTCAGCTGAGCGGCGGCGCTGCCGTCGTCCGCGATCAGGGTGTTTCCGTATGCGAGATAGGCGCCGGTACGGATAAGCTCAACCATGGGAATCATACCTCCGATATAAATTGGATTGATGGACAATCAACAAAAGTAATATAATAACATGATATCACAAAATTATGAATATTTCTACACGTCTTCGGACAGATTCCGTGAAAAAGCGTCCCGTGCGCTGAACGCGCGCGCCCGGGACGGATTATTTTGACCGGAAATTTACAAATGATGCTGTACATTCTGCGGAAGATATGGTATAATAGTATATTATAACCGTACCGGCGGCGCGGAGGACCGTTCCGCCGCCGGATGAGATAAGGAGAAATCATCATGCCAAGTTACAGACGCGGAAGGATCAATGAGGAAATGGCGAAGGAGCTTGCCGCGATCCTGCGCGACATCAAGGACCCGCGCGTTTCGGACGCTTTTGTCAGCGTGACGAGCGTCGACGTCACGCCCGACTTGAAATTTGCGAAAATCTATTATTCCGCCATGTCCGGTGACAAAAAGGAACTGAAAAAGGGGCTGGTCAGCGCGTCCGGCTTTATCCGCAAGCGCCTTGCCGAGACGCTGAATCTGCGTCAGACCCCGGAGCTCACCTTCCTTGCCGACGATTCCATCGAATACGGCGCGCACATCAATTCCCTGCTGCACAAGGTGGAGGGCGAGCTGAAACAGATCGACGAGCGCGAAGCCGCGAGAGCCGCGCAGAACGGAGAGAGCTGCGATGAGTGAAGAATCCCGCACGATCTCGCTCTCCGAGACCTGCGACCGGCTTTCCGCGCCGACAAGCGTGCTGATCTTAACGCATATGCGCCCTGACGCGGACACGCTCGGCAGCGCGTTCGCCTTAAAGCGGATGCTCGAAAGTCTCGGAAAGCGCTGCGAGGTCGTCTGCGACGACGACGAGATCCCGAAGCGTCTGCGCTTTCTTACCGGCGCGGACTGCCTGCGCCCCGAGACGCTCCCCGCCGATTTTGCGCCGGAGCTCGTCGTCTCGGTCGACGTCTCCGCTTCCAAGCTGCTCGGCAGACTGGAAGCCGAATACGCGCCGCGGGTCGGACTTGCCATTGACCATCACGCCCTCGGGACGCCCTTCGCGCCCGAAACGCTGCTCATGCCCTTCGGCGCGTGCGGCGAGATCATTTTCGACCTGTCGAAGGAATGGAAGGCGCGCGGGAAGGACGTTCTTGACCGGACCGCCGCAACGGCGCTCTACGCCGCCGTCTGCTCGGATACCGGCAGCTTCAAGTTCGACAGCGTGACCGCCGAAACGCATCTGCGCATCGCCGCTCTGCACCGGCTCGGCATCAATCACGCCGAGATCGCGCGCCGCCTGTATGATTCCCGCCCGATCTCTCAGATCATGGCGACGAAGGTGGCGCTCAACAATCTGCATTTTTACGCGGACAACCGCGTCGCCGTCATCAACTTCACGACGAAAATGCGCGTTGACAACGGGCTTACCCGCGAGGATATCGACGATATCATCTCGCTCACCCGCTCCATCGAGGGCGTGGAGGTCGGAATGTCGATCAAGCAGAGCGACACCGAACCGACGCTCTACAAGGTCTCCATGCGCTCGAACCGCGTCGTCGACGTGTCAAAGCTCTGCGCCGTTTTCGGCGGCGGAGGACACGTGCGCGCGGGAGGCTGTACGGTCAATGCGGAAAACGAACTGGCGGCGGAGGAGGTCCTGATCCGCGAGATCGAAGCCGAGCTTGCCCGGCTCGACGAAGAAGGCGCGTTTGAGAACGCGGGAGAACTGTGATGGAGCCGTCCGGCGTCGTGGTGCTGAACAAGCCCGCGGGAATGACCTCGTTCGACTGCGTGGCGAAAATGCGCCGTCTCTACCGGACGAAAAAGGTCGGTCATACCGGTACGCTCGACCCGATGGCGACCGGCGTTCTGCCGATCTTGGTCGGGCGCGCCGCAAAAGCCGCCGACTTTCTGTCCTGCGAGGACAAGATCTACCGCGCCGGTCTGCGGCTCGGTCTGACGACCGACACCGAGGATACGACCGGAACGGTCCTGACCCGCTCGGATGAGATCCCGGATGAAAAGACGGTTCGGGAGGTCTGCGCGTCCTTTGTCGGAGAGATCATGCAGATCCCGCCGATGTACAGCGCCATTAAAATTGACGGAAAAAAGCTGGTCGATCTTGCGCGGCGCGGCGTCACGGTCGAGCGGGAGGCCCGCCCGATCACGGTGTTCTCGCTCGGCGTTGAAGCGACCCCGTCATCCGATACATACATTCTGACCGTTCACTGCTCGAAGGGGACCTATATCCGCACGCTCTGCGCCGATATCGGAAAAAAGCTCGGCTGCGGCGGCGCGATGTGCTCGCTCGAACGGCAGCAGAGCGGCGCGTTCGGGCTTGCGTCCGCCGTGACGCTCGAAGAGCTCGAAGCCATGAGCGCAGACGAACGGGTAAACCTGCTGAAACCGGTCGAATCGCTTTTTGCGGATCTGCCCGCCGTGAAGCCCGCGCCCTTCTTTGAGAAGCTGTCCCGTTCGGGCTGCGAGCTGTATCAGAAAAAGCTCGGCACGTCCTTTGAAACCGGTACGCGCGTGCGGCTTTACGGCGCGGACGGCTTTTACGCCGTCGGCGAGGCCGCCGATTATCCCGACGGCAGCGCGATCCGCGTCCTCAAGCTGTTCGTTCTGTGACCGTCCGACGGAAAGGAGACCGTTATGTCAGGATTTGTCCGCCGCACCGCGCCGAACGGCGTGGTCTATCTCACTTCGGGACTGCTTCCCTGCCGCCACGGATTTGCGTCAAGAGCGGGCGGCGTCAGTACGCTTCCCCACACCGCGTCGCTGAATCTCGCCTTCGGACGCGGCGACGGCGATGAGACCGTGCGCGAAAATCTCCGCCGGTTCGCCGAAGCGGTCGGCTTTGAACCGGGATCGGTCGTCAGCCGCCATCAGATCCACTCCACCCGCGTGATCGACGCGACCGACGACATGGCGGGAGAAGGATACTTCCGCCCGACCGACGAGGGCTGCGACGGGTTCGTCACGACGTCCCGGCGCGTCACGCTCGGCGTGAAGACCGCCGACTGCGTGCCGATCCTGTTTTACGGCTGCGCACCGGACGGTTCGGCTCCCGTCATCGGCGCGGTCCACGCAGGCTGGCGCGGCACGGCGGCCGGCATCGCCGGAGAATGTGTCGAGCGGATGTGTGCGCTCGGCGCGTCGAGAGAGAGCATCCGCGCCGCAGTCGGACCGTCGATCCGGTTCTGCTGCTACGAGGTGGGAGACGACTTCTTCGAGTCGGTCCGTCAGCTTGTCGGCACGGAGACGGCGGAGCGATTCATCTATCCCGTAAGCGGCGAGGGGAGCCGGCTTCACGCCGATCTTGTCGGACTGAACCGTCAGATCTTAATGGAGCATGGGCTTTCGCCGGAACGCATCGACGTGTCGGAGGACTGCACCTGCTGTCATCCGGAATCATACTTCTCGCACCGGTATTCAAAAGGGCTTCGCGGGACGATGCTGTCCGTGATCACGCTGGCGTAATGTGACCGGATTGTGACGGCGTTTTGTGGGATCGGTACACAAACGCTGAAAGTTCGTCAAACAGATCCAAAATGCACACGTTGTTCATGAATCATTCACAAAGATGTGCTATAATTTTTCTGTCAGAAATCAACTCCACGGCTTCATGCCGAAAAGCCATACCTATCTGTCTAAAGTACACCGAAATTTGGGGGAATAACAATTATGATCCAGATCCAGAACCTTGTCAAACGGTTCGGCAGCAAGTACGCGGTGGACGACATCAGCTTCTCGATTGAGGAGGGGGAAATCGTCGGCTTCCTCGGACCGAACGGCGCGGGCAAATCGACTACGATGAACATGATCACCGGTTATATGTCCTCGACCTCCGGAACCGCGTCCATCGGCGGCATTGATATCCTTGAAAATCCCATCGAAGCCAAAAAGCTCATCGGCTACTTACCCGAACAGCCTCCGCTGTACATGGATATGACCGTGCGCGAATATCTCAACTTTGTCTACGATCTCAAGGGCTGCCGCCTCAACCGGAAAAAGCATCTCGAGGAGATCTGCGAGGTCGTCAAGATCAAGGACGACTACAACCGCAACCGTCTGATCCGCAATCTGTCCAAGGGTTATAAGCAGCGCGTCGGCATCGCGCAGGCGCTGGTCGGCAATCCGCGCGTCATCATCCTCGACGAGCCGACGGTCGGTCTTGACCCGAAGGAGATCATCGAGATCCGCAACCTGATCCGTGCGCTGGGCGAAACGCATACCGTCATCCTTTCGACGCACATCCTGACCGAGGTGCAGGCGGTCTGCGGACGTATCCTCATCATCAATTCCGGCAAGCTCATCGCCGACGAGAAGACCGAAAACATCACGCACATGATCGAAGGCAACCGCCGTCTGACTGCCCGCATCTGCGGTCCGCAGCGCGAGGTCCTTCACGCGCTCCGCGGTATGAACGAGATCACCACCGCCGAGGTCATCGGGGAACGTGAGAACGACAGCTTCCTGTACGCCATCGAATGCACCGCGGGCGTGGATATCCGCAAGTCCCTGTTCTATATGCTTGCAAAGAACAACTGGCCGCTGATCGGCATGGAACAGCAGGGAACCAACCTCGAAGACATCTTCATTTCGCTGATCGACAAAAAACAGCGCGCCGCCATGCGCGGCTCCGCCGAGACGCCCAGATTCGACATCAGGCTGACGGACGATGAGGCGGCGGAAGAATCCGAAGATGCGCCCGATGCGTCCGACAAGGAGGATAACAACTGATGCTTGCCATTTACAAACGTGAAATGCAGTCGTATTTCACCTCTCCGATCGGCTATGTATTCATCGCCGTGTTCCTCGCGCTCAATGCGTTCCTGTTCGCCATTTTCACCCTTCTTGAGGGCGAAAACAGCAGCGTAGGCACCTATTTCACGATCATCATGTTTATCTTCATCGTCCTGATCCCGCTTCTGACGATGAAAATGTTCAGCGAGGAGCGCAGAATGCGCACCGAGCTGCTTCTGCTCACGTCGCCGATCAGTCTGATCGGCATGGTCTTCGGCAAATTCTTCGCGGCTTTCACGATGTTCGCCGGGACCTTCATCGGCGGAAACCTCATCAACTTCGCCACCCTTTACCGCTACGGCGAGCCGAACACCGCCGTCCTCATCAGCGATTCGCTCGGCATCCTGCTGATCGGCAGCGCGTTCATCGCCATCGGTCTGTTCGTATCGGCGCTGACCGAGAATCAGCTGGTCGCCGCCGTCGGCACGATGGGCATTCTCATCTTCCTGCTGCTCGTCGGTCTTCTGAACAGCTACATTGATTCCTATGTGGTCCGCACCGTGATCAGCTGGATCTCGATCTACAACCGGTTCGGCAACTTCGGCTACGGCATCCTTGATTTTTCGTCCATTCTCTACTATTTCTCGATCTGCTTCGTGTTCATGTTCCTCACGGTCCGCATTTACGAGAAGCGCCGCTGGTCGTGAGAAGACGGCGGAATCTGTAAGGAAAGGAACAATCTGACATGACCTCAAAAATGAACAAGTTCAATCCGGCGTCCGTCCGGAAGTTAAAGTACGGTACGATGGCGATCGTGCTGACCGCCGTGACCATCGCCGCCGTCGTCATCTTCAACGTCATCTTCTCGTCGCTCGCGTACAAGTATAACTGGTACGCCGACCTCACGAAGGAAAAGCTCTACGGTCTGTCCGACGCCGGACGCGCCATGCTCGACGAGATCGACGACGAGATCAGCATCATCTTCTGCTGCCCGTTCGACGAGCTGGAGAAAAACTCCGCGCAGAAGATGGTCTACGAGCTGGTCAAGGAAATGGCGGCGGAATATAAGAACATCAATTATTCCTACGTCGATATCATCGAAAACCCGACCGCGGTCACGAAATACAAGACCACCTCGGTTTCGAGCATCAAGACCACCAACGTCATCGTCGAGAGCGGCACGGAGTTCCGCGTTTTCGAGCTGCGGGCGTTCTTCGTGTTCAACGACCAGAATTCCTCCACTCCGTGGGCGTTCAACGGCGAAAAGAAGCTGATCTCCGCGATGATCCAGATCACGCAGGCGGAAACGCCGATCGCGTACTTCACAAGCACGCACGGCGAACAGATCTCTGCTTCGATGGCGGAGCTGTTCTATGACGCAGGCTATGAGCTTCGCGCCATCGACCTCACCCAGGAGGACTTTGCGCCCGAAGGACGTCTGGTCGTCATCGCCAACCCTGCCAAGGATTTCATCGGCATTACGAAGGATACCGCCGGCAAAAAGTCCGAGATCGAAAAGATCGACGACTTCCTCGACGGCTTCGGCAACCTGATCGTCTTCCTTGACCCGGACAACACGACGGACAAGTATCCGGAGCTTTGCGAATTCCTGTCCGAATGGGGCATCGCGTTCGACAACTCGGTGCTGAAGGACCCGTCCGCTTCGCTCGATACGACCCACTATTCGCTGGTCGGTCAGTATTCGGTCGAGGAGACCATCGGCGCTTCGCTGATCAGCACGATCACCTCGCTTGCGGCTCCGCCCAAGACGATCGTCAGCTACGCGCGTCCGATGACCATTCTGTGGGACGCAAAGGACAGCCGCGTCACCTCCACCGTTCTCTATACCTCCGACAACGCGGAACGCTATATCGACGGCAAGGTCGTCGATAAGGGTCAGTATCCGCTGATCACGCTCAGCCGCGAATCCCGTTATATCGAGAACACGCCGCATTACTCCTACGTTTTCGCAGCCGGTTCGAACTACCTGTTCGCCGACGATTACCTCGGCAGCAAGGCTTACGGCAACAGCGATATCGTCTATGCGATGATGCGTGCGATGGGTAAGGAACAGGTCCCGGTCGACCTCGACTTCAAGGTGTTTGACGACGAGTCGCTCGACATCACGACCGCCGAAGCGTCCGGCTGGACGATCTTCCTGTGCTCGTTCCTGCCGGCGGTCAGCCTTATCACCGGACTTGTCGTCTGGCTCAGGAGAAAGCACGCATGAACAACGATCAGAACAACAAAAATACGGAAAAGACCTCCCCCGCGTTCTCCTCTGAGGACGCGATGGAGGAAACTCCCGAAACGCCCGCCGAAAAGAGCGAATCCACGCTGTTTTCCGCCGCTCCGTCGATGTCCGACACGAGCATTACCCGCCGTCAGAAGCAGTCGAGCCTGAAAAAGCAGAAAAAGACGGTCCTGATCATGGCGATCATCGTGGCGGCGGCTATCTGCGCCTACTTCTTCATCATCGTCCCGATCGTCAACTACGTCGAGGAGGTCACGGCGGAGACCGTTCACCTGCTGGACGGCGAGGTGCTCGGCACGAGCGACCGTATCCTGATGTTCGACCATGAGGAAAAGAAGAACATTCAGGAGATCGAGATCCACAACGATTACGGCGAATGGGGCGTATACTACGACGCCGCCGACGATACGTTCTATATCACCGGTTATCCCGAAGCGCCGTATGACAAGGAAAAGTTCTCGTCGCTGATCGTCAGCGCGGGCTACACGCTTTCGATGAAGCGCGTCACCGAGGACTGCGAGGATATGCACGAGTACGGTCTGGCGGACAGCGACAACCCGCAGTGGTACACGCTGACCACCCGTGACGGCGAAAAGCATACCGTCTATATCGGCGACATGATCCCGACCGGCGCGGGCTACTACGTCCGCTACAAGGGACGCAACGCGGTCTATATCCTCGACTCGACGCTGGGCGAGACCATCCTCCGGCCGCTCGAAACGATGATCACCCCGATGCTTGCGCTGCCGATGAACACGAACGATTACTTCACCATCAAGAACTTCGCCGTCATGGAGGACGATAACGTCAACATCCTGATCACCTACCTTGACGAGGAAGAAAAGGCGGCGGAGGCGTCGCTGAGCGCGTACAAGATGCTCGCGCCCGCCAACTACACCGTCAACGACTCCGGTTACTCGGTCGCGCTCGAACAGCTGACGAGCTTCCAGGGAACCTCCACGCTGGTCTATGACCCGGACGAGGAGGACCTGAAGGAATACGGTCTGCTCGAACCGAAGTACACACTGTACTACGAGTATCAGGGCATTGAGCAGACGATCGTATTCAGCGAACGGAACGAGAACGGCAACTTCTACGCATATTCCCTGCTCTTCAACCTCATCACCGAGGTGCCGGGCGACAACGCAAGATGGCTGGAGTGGGATCTGATCGCATGGGTCGACAAGCCGATCTTCATGATGAACATCAACGACGTTGAATCCATCACGGTCGAGAGCGACACCGCCAAGCGCGTCTTCGATCTCGAAGGCGAGGGACAGGACCTGATCGTCACCGAGCGTGCGACCGGCTTCAAGCCCGACGTCAAGAACTTCCGTCAGTTCTATAAGACGCTGCTGTCGGTCCATATGGAGGATTACGTCGGTCTGACCGAGGATGAGATCAAGGCGCTGAACGACAAGGAAGACCTCTATATGACGCTGACCATCAAGACCCGCGCGGGCAAGCAGAGGGTTTACAAGTTCTACCCGTATACGACGCGACGCGCTTACTACACGGTCAACGGAGAGGGCGAATTCTACGTGCTGCGCGACATGGCGACGAAGGTCATCACCGACGCCGAAAAGGTCATGACGAACACGACCATCGACTCGGAGGCGCACAGCTGATCGACCGGCAGAGTCCGATACAACGAAAACGACCGGGAGAGCGGACGCTCTCCCGCTCGTTTTCGTTGTGTGGAGACGCTTCCCGGCTGAAAGCCGTTCCGCTGTCACTGATAGCTTTCCGCGATCTTTCCGAGCTGCGCTTCCCATGCGGTGTGATTCTGCTCGAAATACGAAGCCGGGTTCTTTGCCGCAGCGGGGCTGAGCATATCCGTTAAAAACATCGAAAACTGCGGCGTGAAGCAG
This sequence comes from Eubacteriales bacterium, assembly GCA_045600005.1. Taxonomy (GTDB): domain Bacteria; phylum Bacillota; class Clostridia; order Oscillospirales; family CAG-272; genus Flemingiibacterium. Next base: position 21,060 of record JAZRXB010000169.1, read on the forward strand.
GTGTTGTACGCGAACGCGAAGTCCATTTTTGCCGATTCGCGGATGAGATCGAGCATTCCGCGCACCTGCTCGTCCCGCGCGTATTTGTCCTTGAGCGTGACCTCGTAATACGCGGGGATCACGTTTTTCATGCTTTCATAGCCCATGTTTTCCAGTACGACCGCGCTTCTTTCCGGGTCTTTCGCCGTGATCGGAATGAAGAACGCCTGCGTCGTCGTGCCGATCTGGGTATGATAGCTGTCGTTTTCGTCGTATTTCGGATAGGGGATGATGCCGAAATCCTCCTTCATATCGCGCAGCGATTCGGTGTTATAGAGATAACCTGCCAGATAGACCGACTGCCCCGATGAGAACATTTTCAGCGCGTCGGCTTCCTGAAGATTTTCCCACAGAGAATCGCGTCCCTCGCTGAAAAAGCTCCTCATGTGATCGACCGCGTCCGTGATCTTCTGCGAAAGCGGAAGCAGAACGGGAATGTCCTTCTCGTTTTTGGTGATCAGATCGAGTCCGAGCGAGGTCTGGAGCGAACGGGCGGGGACACGGATGGACAGGAAACCGTAGAAGTCGTCGTTATCCGCTTTGTCGTTTCCGTTGACATCCGCGCCGAGACCTTTGCACTGGCTCATCAGTGTGTCGATCGTCCATTTGCCGCTCCGGACGGTTTCATAGGGGTCGGGGAATTTGTAATCGCCGATCAGTTTCTGATTGAAGTACATAACGTTGATGTGCGTGTAGAGCGAAAGCGAAGCGTCGCCCAGCGCACCGAAGAGCTTGCCGTTGATGCCGAGATTTTCGGTCATGTCTCTCATCCACCACGGTGCGTCGGGCGAGAGGGATTGAAGCGAGGTGAAATCGCAGAAATAGCCGTCCGCCGCAATGGGGAAGACAATGACCGTCATGCCGATGATCAGGTCGTAGCTGTCGTCTCCCGCCATGACGGACGAGGCGATATGTGCGTTAAAAGTGTTCCGGTCGGCATATTCGCCGGGCTGGGTGATATACTCCGGGACGATGTTCAGACGTTCGCTGATATTCAGTTCCCGCTTGTAAAGGGCGTCGTTGACGATCTCCCCGTTTTCTTCGGGACGATCATAGTCGTCTAAGACGCTGTCTGAAACGAGGATGCGGAAGGAGCTGCCGCCGAAGTTACCCTCAGGCGGAAGGATCTCGGTCGGGGCAGATGCCGTCGCCGAATCCGGCGAATCGTTCCCGGTCGTGTCGGCGGAGACTCCCGACTCTCCGCAGGACACGGAAGCGGTCAGGAGCGCACAAAGCAGCGCGCCGGTCGAAATACGGGTCATAAATGATCTTGATTTCATGAATTTTCTCCTTTCAGAAAATCAGGGGCTTCAAAACTGCTTCGATGGATTTCGAGTGCTTTTGCGACACGGACGCCGCATAATTCGGACGGCGCTTTTCCTTCACGGATGCTCATTGCCGCCGCCATGCCTGCGGCTTCTCCCGTTGCCATGCAGGTCTGCTGGATGCGCAGAGACGCTTCGGCAAGGTGGCTTGCCGACACGATCCGACCGCCAACCAGAAGATTTTCCGTATTTTCCGGGACGAGACAGCCGTACCGGATGTCAAAATATCCGCCTGCGGCGATCGTTTCGGAGCGTTTCGCATAGTCCGCCGGATCGTTGGCGGGCTTTGTGTAGCTGTCCGCCGGCCAGACGTCGATTCCCCAGGAGCTTTTCGCAATGCCGTCGTCGTAATGGTTCAACAGGATCGCGTCCTCATCGGTCATATAAGCGATCCCGTGAATCCTGCGCGAGGAACGGACGCCGACGTGCCGCGACAGATCGGAGAGGAAACAGTTTTCACAGCCGGGAACGTAGCGCCGGTAAAAATCCGCGATTTCGCGCGCCTGTTCCATTCCGGTCAGCTCGGCTTCGGTCATTTCCTCCGGCGAAAGCGGGTCGGTGAACAGAATGCGGCTCGTGACGAGCATCAGCTCTTTCCGGTAGCCCGGAAGCCGCCATAACAGATTCCGCCCCGGCGCGATGTACTTGAGGACCCGTCCGCTTGTGATGACCTCCGTCCGGTATTCGCCTGATGCGACCGCTTCTTTCCACTGTGCAGCCAGCCTGTCGAAGTCCGCCTTTGTCACAACACCCGCTTTTTCATCAATGCCGCCGAGCCGAAGCACCTTGGTCAGACTCATCGCATACGGATGACCCTTCCCGTCGCCCTGCTCCCACGAACAGCCCGCTTCGTGGCTGAAAATGCCGTCTCCGGTACAGTCGATGACCCGTTTGGCGAGAATGACCCGGCTGCCGGATTTGCATAATACCGCCGCGCCCCGGACGCATTGTCCTTCCGTTACGGCGTCGAACACGGTGGTGTGGAAATAGAGCCGCACGCCCGCTTCGCGTATCATCGCCGTCCATGCGTACTGAACGGCGACCGGGTCGAGCGTCCATCGGAGCCCGCCGCCGCGCAGATCCGCCCGCGCCGGTTCCGCTCCGCCGAAGGAGAGGATCCGCCGGATATACTCGAACCAGACGCCGCCGAGATCGACCCGGTTGGAGGAAAGCACGACGATGACGTTCTGCGCCACGGTCGCGCCGCCCAGACACCCGTCTTTTTCGATCAGAACGACGTCTGCGCCCTGTTTTGCCGCCGTGACCGCAGCCGCGCATCCCGCCGGTCCGCCGCCGACGACCAGAACGTCGCACGACGTCAGGACCGGATATTGCTCTGCCCTTTCAGTGTTCAAATCACATTCCCTTTCTTTTTGAAAATATTATTGCCATGGCAATTAATATTTTACCGAAAATTCAGAAAAAGTCCATATACTGTTCAATCGTTTTTTGTAAAATCCTATCAGAGAGGGAGGAGGGATGCCATGCTGTTATCAACCGACAGATGTATCCTGACGGATTACTATACTCTTTACAAATGTTTTTCTGTTCCGGTTAATTCCCGTCATTTTTCGCCGGGTATCCTGCCCTGGCAGCGCTTTGTGCTGATCACGGAAGGAGAAGGGACGTTTTTCCCCGACAACGGGGAGACGATTCCCGTGCGGAAAAACGATATTTTGTATATTGAGAGCGATACCTCTTACTATACGGAGTGGAAGGCGGGAAGCGGATTCTGTTCCGTCGGCTTCCGGCTGGCGGAGGACCGTCCGTTTTTTGAGGATACGGGCGGCATTCTGCGGTTCTCTCAGGACGGCAGTCTCAACCGGGGTTTCCAGGAAGCGGACGACGCATACCGGCTGCGGGAGCCGGGCGCGCCCCTGCTGTGCGGCGCGAAAATTCTGTCGCTGCTCTATCAGCTCGCGCAGCTCGACAGCCGTACCCGCAGACGCGACCGGCTTGATAAGAGCATTCTGTATCTGGAACAGCACTGTGAGGAACGTCCGGACGCTTCGCAGCTTGCCGCTCTTTGCGGCGTCAGCGTGCCGGTCTTCTACCGCCGATTTAAGGAACGCACCGGCATGACGGTGACGGATTACCGTTATACCGTTCTGTTCCGGCACGCCAGAACGCTTCTCGATACCGGCGAAAAAAACGTCGGCGAAACGGCGGAGGCGCTCGGCTTCAACGACGTTTTCTATTTCAGCAAACTGTTTACCCGGTATTGCGGGCTTTCGCCGGAGCGCTACCGAAAGGGCGAACGGACGGGCTTTTCACAGCCGGAAGGCTGAAATTCCGATATTCCGCTTGACAAAATATCTTTTCTGTGCTATGGTAATGGGTACATACCTGAGAAAAAAGAAACCGGATATACGGGGAGCTCTGCGTGTTTTATCGGATGCGCGGAGGTCCCCTGATGACGGATTTTGACTGAAAGAGAGGATACGATCATGAAACGATATTCCGCCGCCGACTTCGGTCTTCTGCCGGATGCTCCCGGCTGTCCGCCTGCCGAACTGACCGACCGGAGCGAAGCGCTGACAAAGCTCATCGCCGGTCTGCCGGACGGGTGTGAACTGACATTCCCGGACGGGCTGTATTATTTGAAAAACGCCGTCGCCGTGATCGGAAAGCGGGATCTGACCCTTTCCGGCAGCGAAGGCACGGTCCTGCTGACCCATTTCTCGCCGTGGGACGATCCGAAGACCGACAACGACGGCTTTCATTTCAGGGACTGCGAAAATCTGACGGTCACGAACTTTAGGTGGAGTACGGATCATCCCACGAGCTGCGCCGGGCGCGTGACGGCGATCGACCGTGATGCGCGCACCTACGACGTCCTGATCGACGAGGAATTCCCCGTCACCGGCTGGGAACATTTCTGGGGAACGAACACCTGTGACGAGGACGGTATGCCGGACTACGTGATCGCCACCTACGACACGATCACAAAGGAGACGCTTCCCGACGAAAACGGGAAGGAACGGGTGAAATTCACCGGCACGAAATACGAAGCGCTCGGCGGAAACCGCATCCGCGTCAGAATGCCGGAACACTTTGACCCCGACCGGCTCACGGTCGGACACCGGGTGCTGTACCGCTATCTGATCTACGGCAATACCGTTTACGGTTTTTCGGGCTGCCGGAACGTCACGCTTTCGCACATCGAGATCGAGCGCTGTTCGAGCATGGGCGCGGTGATCCAGCCGCGCTGCGCCGATTTCACGTTTGAGGGTTTCAACATCCGCTCGCCGAAGGACAGTCACGCGCTCTACGCCGCAAACGCCGACGGCGTCCATGTCGTCGGGCTGGAGGGCTTCCTTCACATGAAGGACTGCCATTTCGACGGCCTGGGAGACGACGCGCTGAATATCCACAGTCAGGCGGGCGAGGTGAAGTCCTTCGACGCCGAAAAAGGGGAAATGACCTGCATATACCGCCGCCGCGACATGACCGAAGCGCCGCTCGGTCCGCTCTGGGCGCAGGCGGGCGACCGCATCTGCGTCTACGACCGGAACACCTTCCTTCGCAGGGGAACGGTGACGCTCGCCGACTATCACGGCGGAAATGCGAAGATCACTGCGGTCGAAGGTTCGGTCCGGGAAGGAGATATTCTCGCCAACGACAGCTTTTTCGCTTCGGTGCATCTCGAAGACTGCTCCGTGCGGAACACGCGGGCGAGAGGGTTCTTGCTCCAGTCGCGGAATATGCTCGTCGAGCGCTGCACGATCAGCGGCATGGCGCTGCCGGGCATCATCGTGTCGCCGGATATCCGCGTCTGGTACGAGGTCGGTCCTTCCGAAAACGTGGAGATACGGAACTGCGTATTTGAAAAATGCGCGATGAACGGAAGCGCTGCCAATCTGGGCGCGATCGTCGTCAAAGCCTGCCACGACGTGGGAGCGGACAGCTATCCGGCGGGCGTTCACAACGGCATGAACATTCACGACAACGTGTTCCGGAACTGCGGCGGCAGCGGCGTGTTCGTATCCGCCGCGGCGAACGTCCGGGTGAAGGACAACGAGTTCTCCGGCTGCTCGTCAAAGCTCTATGCCCATGCCCCGGACGCGGCAAAGTACGATATCGTTCTCCGGAACTGCTCGGACGTCGAGACCTCCGGCAATCGCACCGACAAAGCGCCCGGCCTTCTTGAGATCCGCGAAAACTGCTGAACCTTTCACGATCATCCGCGCGGCGGCTCCTTCACGGGAGCCGCCGCGTTTTTTGTATGCGAAGATCGAAACGACATGAAAATCAAATGCGGATGCTTCTTGACAATCCGCTTCAAAACCGTTATAATGATAACATAAAGCAGGGTTGGAGCAGCGTCTCCGGCGGAAAGGACGCTTTCGGGACCCGAAAGCAGCGGTGAACCGTATGAACAGCCTTATGATCGCGCGCTGGAATATCGATACGCTCGAATCTCCCGTCAGCTACGATAAGCCCCGCCTTGTCCGCATCGTCGACACCGGAGCGGACGAGTCCTTTGAATGGATCGTCAACGATCACGCCGTCACGGTGAAGCGCGGGGACTGGATGCTGTTTTCCGCCGTCGATTTCCGTATGCCGGTCATCCGCACGAAGCCGAGCGGGATCTATGCCGACGTGATCCTGTTCACGCCGTCGATCCTGTACGAGCAGGCGGAGCTTGCGGACTTCTTTTTCGACCGTTCTCCCGATCTGAAACGGATCCCGGCGGAACGCGCGGATCCGCTGCTGCCGTATTTCGAGCGCCTGCGGGCGGAATACGACCGGACCGACGAGTACCGTGAACGCGCGGCTGCGGCTGCCTTTCTTCTGCTGATCATCGCGGTGCGCTGCCGGCTTCCCCTTCCGGCGCGGTGCGACCGTCCGGCTGGCGACGACGCGAAGCTGGTCGGGAACGTCCTTCTGTACATTCAGGAGCATATCGGCGAACGGCTGACCGTCGGCTCGGTCGCGGACGAGTTCGGCGTGAGCGTGTCGAAGCTCTCCAAGCTGTTCAACCGGACGATGGAGACAAGTCTGCCGGATTTTGTCCGGCGTCTGCGGGTCAACCGTGTGCTGTCCTTACTTTCCGGCGGCGAGAACGTGCTGAACGCGGCGATGGATTCCGGCTTCGGGAGCGTGTCGGGTTTTTACAAGACCTTTGCCGAGATCACCGGGACCACGCCGACCGAAATGCTGAAAAGTGGAACATTTGCGTTATCCCGCTGACGATTTTCAAAGCGGGATATGCTATAATTTAATGAATATGGATTCCCGATCAGTAAATGTAAGGATAGCCGATTGTTTAACGCTTTGAGATGACAAACGTTATAATGAAATCCGTTTTTATGTCGGCTTTGCCGACATAAAAACACCTCTAAGGCGAGCCCTCGCGCCGAAAGGGGAAGCAGACAAAAATAAATTTAGTCTGCGGCGATAAGCGCGAGTACCGATTGTAAAACGCAGTTTTACAATCGACTAAATGTAAGGAAAGAAGGATGCTTCATGAAATCAAAACAGCTTCTTGCGCTCTTGTTGGCGGCGCTCTCTGCCGCGGCGGTATCCTGCGGTTCGGCGGAACCGGTCCAGACGGCGGATGATACGACCGAAGCGCCCGTTTCCACGGAAGAAACGACCGAAGCGGGACCTGCGGAGCTTCCCGAACGCGACCTTGAAGGCTTCGAAGTGCATCTGTCCAAGCTCACGCAGTCGAAGATCGCGTGGGCGACCGAATCGTTCGCCATTTACGAGCAGAACGGCGATATCCTCAACGACGCCTTCTACCGCCGGAACGTGAAGCTCGCCGAAAAGTACAATTTCACGCTTGCCGAAACCGAATTCGACGACGATCTCGCACAGCTGAGAAAACAGCTTCTCGCGGGCGATACCGATTATGACCTCTACATGATCAGCATCAACAAGGTCAACACGGTCGCCAGCAGCGAGAATCTGATCGATTTCCACACGATCCCCACGCTCGAGCTGAACGAGGACTGGTGGGATCAGGACATCATGCACGACCTTGACAACGGCAGCGGCATTTTCTTCATGAACGGAGATCTGGTCGTCACGGTCTACGACAATATGCGCATCTGTTACTATAACAAGAACTATGCCGCCGACCTCGGACTTTCCGGCTTCTACGATCTCGTCCGGAACGGAAAGTGGACGATCGATCTGATGTACGACATGATGAAGACGGCGGGACGCGACGTCAATCAGGACGCGGTGTACGACTATCAGGATGTGTTCGGTCTTCTGTACAACAACGACACCGTGAGCGGTCTGACGACCTCGATGGGCTGTACGCTGATGGACAAGGAAGGCAATATCAACGTCTACAACGATAAATTCGCCAGCGTCTATGAAAAGCTCGTGCGTCAGTTCAACACGGGGCTGACCTTCAATTACAATCAGGACAAGTACCCGAATCTGACCGCCCGTCAGGCGATCGTGACGATGTTCGACAACAAGCAGGCGCTGTTCTTTGAAAACGGTCTGTCCGCCGCCGCGCAGTATATGCGCGAGGTGCAGAACTGCGATTACGGCTTCCTGCCGCTGCCGAAGTACGACGAGGCGCAGGAGCGTTACTACGCGCACATTTCGTCCTCCGCGCCGGTTCTGGCGGTCCCGGTGACGATCCCGGCGGATCGTCTTGAAAAGCTCGGCTTCGCGCTCGAAGCGCTCGCGCGCGAATCGCATGAGTCGGTCATCCCGGAATACTACGGGACCTGCTTTGCCAGGAAGTTCACGCTCGACGAGGAATCGTATGAAATGCTCACGATGGCGTGCGACAGCGTGATCTATGATATCGGTCAGATCTACGACTACGGCAAGATCAGCACGACGATCACAAATCTGGTCCGCACCGGAAACGAAAGCTATGTTTCGAGCATTGATTCGATCAAGGAAGCCGTGATCGACGCATACAAAAAGGTCAACGGCTGACACCCTTTCCTGAGAGGAGACTTCCATGAAACAGCATTACGATCTTCTTCTGATCGGCGCGACGGCTCTTGCCGCCGGGATCGCCGACCGGTTTGTTAATCAGACGATCGCCGTCATTGAATCCGGTTGTTTAGCCGCTCCGGAATTTTCCGCCGCGATGAAGACCGACGGAAAGGCGTTCGGCGCGCCGGATTCTATCTTAAAACGCGAAGCGATCCGGCGGAAAGCGCTCACGGAGACGAGCGAGTGGCTGCCCGCCGTCTCGCCGCTTACCGCCGACCGGTTCAGCAGACGCGGCGCCGATCTGTATTTCTTCTCTGCCGTGACCGATATACGCGGCGCGGACGGCGGATTTGCCGTAACGTTTTCCTGCTACGGCGTGAAAAACAGCTTTTTCTGCACGCGCATCATCGACACGACCTCCCGCTTTGTCACGCGCGCCTTTTTCGGGCAGCGGGAGCCGAAGCTCTCCGCGTCCTTCAATTACCTGACCGAGGATCTTGCGCTCCATTCCATGCCGTGCGAGGACGATATCGGCGCGGCGCGGCTCGAGCTGCTCGAAAAACGGGAAGGCAGGATCCTCACCGCCGCGTCCGAGCTGGCGCTGACGCCGGAGGAACACGGCAGGGTGCTTGGCGGAAATGCCGGCTGGTTCCCATCCGCGTTTTTCGGGAACGCTTTTGAAGCGTATGCGGAGGGATTGTCCACAGATCTGTGGAAAGCGGACGGCGCGGAAACGGTCGAACCGTCTCCGGTGTACGACGGTTCTTTCGACGTGATCGTCGCCGGACTCGGAACGGCGGGCGCGGTCGCCGCGTTTGCCGCCGCGAAGGAGGGACTGTCGGTCCTTGGTCTGGAATCCCTGTCCATGATGGGCGGCTCCGCGTCCGCAGGCTCGGTCATCGGCTATTATTACGGCTATAAGGGCGGTCTGTACCGGAAGCTCGACGAGGAAGCGCGCGATATGAACCGCGACAGCTATTGTTCGCCCGGCGGTCTGTCCGACTGGGTAGGCGTCAGTCAGAAGGCAACGATGCTTGACCATTCGCTGAAAGCCGCGGGCGCGGTCTGCCGCTATGGCGCGTCCGTGACGGATGTTCTGAAAACCGGGAACCGCGTGAACGGCGTGAAGTGGTTCGAGAACGGAGTGCCGCATATCGCGCGCGCGAAGTTCGTGATCGACTGCACAGCCGAAGCGTCGGTCTGCGTCGCGGCAGACTGCCGGATGATCGGCGGACGAAAGTCCGACAACCGTCTCCAGCCCTTTTCGAGCGTGTTCATGAGCAGCTGGGTACGGAAGGACGGTCAGCGTCTGATGGGCTACGGCTACCACGACGACGGCTGCGTGTGGCAGTATGACGCGGACGCTTTCGGCGCGGCTGTGCTTCGCGCGGCGGTGACGCGGCTGCATCTGCGCGGCGACTACTCCGACCGGAGCTATCTCGGTATCGCGCCGCTGATCGGTCTGCGCGAGGGATTAAAGATTTTAGGCGAGGAAACGATCGATTTTGAAACGATGATCGCCGGAGATTTCTGCAAAGAACCGGTTTACTACGGTCTGTCGAATCTCGACAATCACGGCAAGGACTCGGCGCTGGAGGATCGGATCTATCAGGACTGGATCACGATCTGCGATCTCTGGGGCTGGAACACGGCGATCCCGGTGCCGATGGGCGCGCTGATCCCGAAGGGGGTCGACGGTCTGCTTGCGGGCGGACGGAACGTCTCGGTCGACCACAATCTGGCAATGGGACTTCGCATGAAGGACGACGCCTCCAAATCGGGCGAAGCGGCGGCGGAGCTGGCGTTCCTCGCCATCCGGGACGGCGTTCCGGCAAAGGACGTTTCGCGCGGGGAGCTGCGTGCGCGTCTGACCGAGACCGGCTGCCTGAAAAAGGAGGACCGGGTGAAGCTCGACGTGCAGAAGGCAAACGAGGTCCACGAGTTCCCGCTCTGGTGCGCGGACGACGGTAAGCTGACCGAAGGCTTCGCCTCCGACAGGCCGGGTTACTTCATGTGGTCGGCGCGGACGTTGAAGAAGACCGCGCTCTGCCATTCGCTGCTGCGCTCCGAAAACGACAATGTCCGCTTCTGCGCGGCGCTGACGCTGGCGATGCTTGACGACGGATCGGACGAAACGGTCGATACGCTGATCGAATGTGCGCAGACGCGCGACGGCTATATTCCGAATACCTCGTGGATGTACAATAATCTGCGCTCGGTCTCCGCGATCTGTGCGCTCGGACGGCTGGGAACGGAAAAAGCGGTTCCGGTCCTGCTCGGAATGCTGGCGGACGACAGCTTTATCGAAGCGCTGCCCTATCGGCCGCTCGACTTTTTTCCGGAGCGGAAGGACGTGTATTTCCAATACCGCACCAACTGCATCGCGGCGCTGTGTGAGATCGCGGCGCGTCACCCGGCGCGCGCGCAGGAGATCAGAGCGTTCCTGCTGCCGTATGGAAACGAGCATACCTTCGAGGTCTCGATGATGAGTACGAAGGGCTTCGGGCTTGACTGTACGGCGACGATCCGCAGAATGATCGGAGAGATCTGACGAACCCAAAAAGGCTTCCCGCACGGGAAGCCTTTTTTGTCCGGAAGGTCTTTACTTTTTAACTGTTTTCCGCTATAATAAAGGTACGGACGCCGGAAACGGCGGGAATCTGACAGAAAACGGAGAATACTCATGAATTTACTGGAACTGGCACGGAAGAAAAAGGTCCTGCTCGCCGCACACCGGGGCGTCTGCGGCGGCAATATTCCCTGCAACTCGATGCAGGCGTTCGAGGCGGCCGTCTATCAGGGCGCGGATATCGTGGAGCTTGACGTGGAGCGCAGCTCGGACGGCGAGCTGTTCATTCAGCATCCCGGCATGGAAAAGGTCCACCTCAGAATGAACGATTCGATCAAAAACTATCCCGCGTCGATGGTCGAGAATTTCGTCCTGTCCAACGCCGACCTTGCGCGCACCGAGCAGAAGATCGCGCGGCTCGAGGACGCGCTGAAGCTCCTTCGCGGCAGATGTATCGTCAACATCGACAAGTTCTGGGAGAATCCCGAAGCGATCTCGAAGCTCATCCGAAAGCTCGGCATGGAGGAGCAGGTCATCATCAAGACCGTGAACAAGCCGCAGTATCTCGACGATGTACAGAAATACGCGCCCGATCTTCCCTATATGACCATTGCGGGCGAGATCGACACGGCTTATGAGGACATCGCGGCGCGCCGCCTGAACTATGTCGGCATCGAGGTGCTGTTTAAGACCGACGACGCGCCGGTCGCGTCGAAGGAATACATCGACCGTATGCACGCGGACGGAAAGATCGTCTGGGTCAATTCCATCGTGTACAACTACAAGGCCGTTCTGTCTGCCGGACACAACGACGACATATCGGTCGTCGGGAATCCCGAAGCCGGCTGGGGATGGCTCGCGGACCGCGGCTTCGATCTGATCCAGACCGATTTCCTGTACCAGTGCCGGACCTTCCTCGAAGCGACCGGACGCCGTTCCATGGTATGACCCATGACGGTACGGAAAAAGATTCTGTTGTCTGCCGGAGCGGCAATCGCAGTCGTGATAGGGGGAATCATGATATTCAGCGGATTATTCGGTAAGAGATACGTGATCGGGAAAAATGTTCCGCTTGGCGCGGTCACAGAGGTATCGGTGATGTCGAGCGGCATGAGCTCCTACGACTGCTGGTCGTTTTCGGTGTACCGGGGCGAAACGGAAATCAAAGCCGTCCTGAACCGCATGGGACACGAACGGGATTATGACAATGAGACCTTCACGCTGACGGACCGTCAGTGGGACGCGCTCGTGCGGAAGCTCGAAGGATTAAAATACACGAAAAAGAAGAAGCCGCTCTATGAAGTGCTGGACGGAAGCTCCTATGTGTTTGACCTGTCGTGGGATGACCGTCCGAGCGGATATGAGCTGAATGCGCCGAGATGGCTGATCGACGAGACGGCTTCCATGATCGAGCGGTTCTGTCTGTCGTCCGATCCGTTCGACCCGGCGGGACTGGTCGGAGTCGAGTACGGGTACGGCGGAGACAGCATCGGCTCGTCGAAATCCGTCGAGCTGCTCGCGGAGAACGGACAGTGGCTCGTGAAAAGCGCCTTCTGCGAGGGCAACGGCTGCAAAACGAAGGAAACCGTGCAGAAGGTCGGACCGGAGGTCATCCGGGCGGTCCGCGAAGTGATGGCGGAATACGACCCGGACGCTCTGCGTGAGCTGCCGCCGTCGGAGGAGTTCGCGCTGGACGCCGCGACGCATCGGATGAGCTTCCGGTACGAGCCGTATGAAACGTGGGGGCTGTCCAGTGACGACGAGCTGACGGACGAGGCGCGCGAGCTGTGGAGCCGGGTCGAGGAGATCATCGAAAACGCCTGCCGGGATACCGACGGAAAAGCCTGAAACGATGGGAAAAATACTCTGGATCGCCGCAGCGGCCGTTGTGATCCTGATTTTCGTACTGCTCTGTCTGCGGATCGCGGAACGGGAACGCTTCGCCGCGCCGTCGGCGCCGGAAATGCTGTTTGATTATTTCAGCAGACCGGAGGGCGTCGAGGACGGCGTCGGATACTGCGAGTATGTCGTCACCGGGCTGTCGGACGACGAGGTGCTGCTCGATCACTATACAGCCGGTCTCTCGGACGGGATCGAACGCCGGACCTCTTACCGTGTCCCGGCGGAGCTGTATTCCCGCCTGACAAAGGTCGTGTCGCTCTCCGGCATGAAAAAACGGGAAAGGCGGAAGGACTGCCACGGGATCACCGGCAGGAGTTATGTCTGCAAGTACCGCACGGCGGACGGCGCATACGTCCGCGTGACCTCCGATCGGATGCCGCCGGACGGCGAGTCCGCCTTCGCGGAGATCGGACGGATCTTTGACGAATACCTGCTTGACTGCCGGCGGATTTCATAACAAAAACAGACCCGCCCGGGTCTGTTTTTGATTTGACGCACCGTCCTGAAACCGGCGCGAAGACGGGAATGTCCGTCAGTACGGCTGCGGCTCGATCCTGTAAGCGGCACCGCCCGCCACGATGTAATGACCGTAAAACCGGATGCCGAACGATTCGACCGCACAGCGAAGCTGTGAATCGAGACAAAGGTCGGCAAGAGAGGGTTCCGGTGAACCGTTCGGATGGTTGTGCGCCAGCACAAGGCAATCGGTCTCCGACAGTCCGATGATCCGGCGCAGACGGAGAACGTCGAGAACGACCTGATGTCCTCTGCCGAAGCCGATGGATTCGATCCGGATCAGACGGTCCTTTTTATCATACAGAAACGCGGTCAGCGCTTCGTTTTTGCAGAGAGAAAGAACATTGACCGCCAGTTTATCGCATACGCCCGGCGAGGTGAGTCCTGCGCTGTGAAGCTGACTTTCGTCGAGTAGGATCCTCCGTCCGATGGTGTAGATCAGAAACAGCAGGACGGCGGCACGCTTTTCGCAGTTCGGTCGTGAAGCGTCGTCTGTCAGAAAGCAGAGCTCGTCGCGTCCGGCAGTCAGAATGTGATTCGGAGAGCCGAAACGGTCCATCAGCTCGGTCGTCAGCGCTGACGCAGACGGCTCCGGCACAGCGAAGGAGAGGATGCGGGCAAACAGCTCATTGTCCGCCAGATGCCCGGCGAATTCGGCAGCCGCCGCGGAAAAGGAGACGGGAGCGTCAGAACCGGCGCACGGTTCTGCGGCAGACTTCGAGCGGTCATGGCGGAGAAGGCGGTCGTCCGCGAACCGGCATACGCCGTCCGACACCACGCACTGCCCAAGACAGGGCAGACCGATCATACGGAGAGTCCCCATCAGGCTGCTGACAAGCTGACGGTCGCTGCCGGAAAGAGAAAGCAGACCCGGCTCGTGGCGGTGAGCGAGAATGACAGAGGCAGCGTCCGGTCTGCCGAGCAGACTGCGCAGCTGCGCACCGTCGTCTTCGACCCTGCCGTGACCGATCAGATACCGGCTGACGTCGAACAGCAGGAGGACCGAATCTCCGACCTCGTATTCCGACAGAATACGGACTGCGGTTTTCTCAAGCTCCTTCATATCCGGCGCTTTTTCCGCAGCACGGGCGGCGGGAGCGGATATAATAAAACGTCTGATCAGCTCTGCGCTCAGCAGAATCAGTTCCGCGCTTTTCGCGCCGACGCCCTTCACAGAGGTCAGTTCCATGAAACCGACCGAAAAAACTGCGTCGAGCGAGCCGAAACAGGCAAGCAGATTCTGTGCGTTCGTGCGCATATCCCGGCGCGGGACGGCAAAGGTCAGAAGCTGCTCCAGCAGATGATAGGGTTCGATGATATCGGGATTCCCCTCCATCAGGCGGATCGCGAGACGCTGTCTGTGTCCTTCCGCACCGACCGGTTTGCCGTTCGGCACGAGAGGCGTGAATTTGCCGCTTTTCGGTTTTTCATCGGAACTGGACGAGGCTGTTTTATCTTTTCTGTCAGACATATCCGGTTGCTCCATCCGTATAATTTTGTTTGTGATCTATATTATACTATAAATCGGCGTCCGCGTCAAGGGGGAATCGAACGGGCAGAAACGGGAAACGGAGCGGAACGCGCAAAAAAAAGCAGAAGACACGCTCCGGCGGCGGGAAGATGCCGAATCATATGAAGTCAAAATTTTGCCAGTCATAAAGATTTCCCCGGCGGTCATAATAATGTCGGAGCCGGACGGAAGCGTCCCGCTCCCATAACCAGAAACGCTTCCGCCCGTCAGGACGACCGCACTGCGGAGATCCGACCGAAAGGAAGCGGGTCGAGCATATAGATCACAAAAAATGAAGGAGATCAAACGTATGTCTACGAACAAGATCGTTGTTCCCGAAGCAAAGTCCGCCCTCGAACAGTTCAAGATGGAAGCCGCCGGCGAAGTCGGCGTCAACCTCAAGGACGGCTATAACGGCGAGCTGACCTCGAAGCAGGCCGGTTCGGTCGGCGGTCAGATGGTCAAGAAGATGTGTCCCATACGACGCGCGGGTTATAAGCGCGCAGACCGCACCGCGCCGGGACATGAGACAGAGGTGATATACATAGCCTCCATTGTCATCTGAACGGGGAGACCGCCGCTTTTCGCCGCCCGGACCGCGCTTTTCAGATGGCGACCTCCCGTATATCCGATGAAAATCGGGTCCCGGACAGGAAGATCCTGTCGAACATTGCCTTCACGCGGCTGTCGGAAAGAAGGCGGTCGAGCGGGTACGGTCCGTTTTTCAGAAGAAGGTTTCCGTCCGTTTCGTTGAGATGCGTCAGCATCAGCGCGCCTGAAACCGGGTACGGGCAGGAGGAAAGGTCCGAGCCGATCACGCGTAAAATGTCCTCCAGACTTTCAAAGCGCGCGTAGCGAAAGCTGCCCTGCCACGGATTGTCCGTATTGGTGCGGTCAGACAGCGAGGAAACGGGACGCCCCAGCTCGTTTTTTAACGGTCCCGCGCCGTGCTTTGTGAGATAGCTTCGGGAGACATAGACCGCCGTATCGAGCTTTCTGCCGCAGCCGGAGAGGATTTTCAGCACATTGAAAAGCCCAGTCCGCGACGCCGTGACGTGCGGCCAGTTTTCCCGCCGTTCCGCGTCGAGCCGAAGCCCCTGACCGCTTTCAAACAGAACGTCCGCATATCCGCCGAACAGTGTGACCGCGTTTTCCCGAACGGACACGGCTTCCAGATTCCGCATGACCGTTTCCGCATAATTGTACAGCACGTTTTCATCGTTCAGAAGATCAAGGTATTCGTTTGACAGCGCCGGACTGGGAAGCTCTTCCCGGAGCCGCCGATGGGAATATTCCCGCCGGTTCCGTTTCAGCTGCGAGAAAAGCTCTTCCGCAGAGGACGTCCGAAGCCAGCCGAGCGTCAGACCGAAGCCGGCTTCCTTCCGGAGAACGGCTTCATTGATGCCCATGCCGCAGCTGCCATGCCGCCGGTCTCCGCGCGCCGTTTCGACCGCCATGTTGATCAGAACGTCGTCGATCGTCGTGAAACAGGCGTCCGGCGACGCGAAGATATGCGGCGTTTTATCCGACTGCGCGGCGAACGCTTCGATTTCTTCGCTCAGCTTGTAAAGATCGGGGAAAAAGGTTTCCGCCCAATAGGTATCCGCTCCGCGAAACGAACCGGAGGACAGCTCATGAAAGACAAACCGTTTTTCTCCGATCTCAACGGTGTGTCCCGACTGTGCGCCGCCGTTGTGCCGCACGCCGAGCAGCCGCTCCGAACGCGAAGCGAAATAATCCGCCGCAAGTCCTTTCCCCTCGTCGCCGTAATGACTGCCGATGACCGCGATGTTCATAAGTTTCTTGTATGATATAGTCAATACCATATCATACCCTTTCAAAGAATTTACGCTCACTTCAGAAGCGGATGGAAAAAGGGGAAGGAGCGTAGCGACTGAGCCTTTTTCCATCCGCGGCGCGCCCGCGCCGCCAAATTGTGGTA
>JAZRXB010000170.1:0-2898 GCA_045600005.1 Eubacteriales bacterium
GTTTTGCGGTTCAGTGCCCGCCGAGCCGCTTTTTCAGCCCGAAGCGGTCGAACACAGCGCCGACCGTCAGAAACAGCGCCGCGCTGACGGCTGACTGCATCAGATTGAACGGGATCGACGCGAGCGGGACGGCGAAGCTGCGGGTGAGCAACGCCTCCCAGAGATAATAGCCGCCGACGTTCAGAAGCGCGGCGGGAAGGCAGGCGGCGACGTTCCGGCGGCAGACGAGCTTCGTCTGACGGCTGGTGAAGCACGCCGCCATGCCCGCTTTGACGAGGACCGTCGCGGGCAGCCACAGAAGATAGCCGGTCAGCGCGTCCGCCAGTCCCGCGCCGACCGCAGCGGCTGCGCAGGCAAAGGGCGTCGGCAGAAACGCCGCCGTCAGCATCAGAAACAGGTCGCCGATGTGGACGTACCCGCCGGGAAACGGAATGCGCGGCAGGCAGGCGACCGCCAGAAACACGAACGCCGCGAACAGAGCGGTCATGCAGAGCCTTTGAAGAGCGGGGGAACGCATGATATTTCCTTTCTGTATTACAGGAATGCGCTGTGAGGAAATGCCCGTTCAGACAGAATGCGGCGCATCGGGGATCAGCCGATAGAGGTTCTGTTCGAGCCGAAGTCCCTCGCGGCGCGGCGTGTCATAGCGGGCGGTGTCGAGAATGAACGCGGCGGTCAGCTCACAGGCGTTTTCCACCGCGCTGTGGAAATCAAATCCCGCGAGCATCCGTCCGAGCAGGATGGACGCGAACAGGTCGCCCGTGCCGGGATAGCCCGCGGCGATCCGCTTCTGCACGTGCAGCCGCCGGACGGGAACACTGCCGGAATAATCGGCGGAGACCGTTGCGATCCGACCTCCCGCAAGCTCCGTGCCGGTCAGCGCAAGCTGCTTCACGCCGAACAGATCGTGCAGACGGTCGGTCAGGGAATCGGCGAAAGCGAGCGCTTCTTCTTCGGTCAGTCCGCGCGTTTCGACGTAGGGAACGCCGCACAGGAAGCAGGCTTCGGTCAGATTCGGCGTGAGAAGGTCGGCACAGCGGCAAAGCTCGCCCATGCGCCGGCATATTTCGGGCGTGTAGGTGGAATAGACCTCGCCGTCGTCTCCCATCACGGGATCGACCAGCGTCAGAGCGCCTTTTCCGAACAGGTCGATGGAGGATCGCACAGTGTCGATCTGTTCGGCGCTTCCGAGAAAGCCGGTGTAGATCGCGTCGAAGGTCAGCCCGATCGAGCGGTAATGCGTGAGCGCGGGCGACATGGTGTGCGTCAGGTCGTAAAAGGTCATATCCGAGAAGCCGCCGGTATGGCTGGACAATAATGCGGTGGGAAGCGGCACGACCTGCGCGCCCATCGCGGAAAGCGCGGGAACGACGACCATCAGCGAGCAGCGTCCGAAGGAGGACAGGTCGTGGACCGCGAGGATCTTTTTCGTATCGTCAGGAAGGCGCGCCGCGCCGCGCGAGGATTCGTCACACATGGAAAAGCATCTCCGAATCAGGTGGTTCGCCGGAGAGACCGGCGTTATCTTCTATTATACCCGAAACGGCTGTCAAATGCAAGCCCATGTTTTCGGGAACGCTTTGGCGAATTTGACGCCTGCCGGTCGAAAACGTCCGGATATCGAAACTAATTTTGAAAATCGTATCCTGTTTGAACCGAATTTGTCACAGATTCTTGACAAAACGGGCGAAGCGGTGTTATAATTGGAAAAAGACAGCGGAGACGGGATCGTCTCCCGGAAAGAACTGCGTCAAACGGAGGTGTTTCCAATGGAACAGTTAAAAAAGATCGGCAGAGTCGCGCCGAAAAAATCGCTCGATATCAAAAAGTCGAAGCTCGGCATCGGCTTTGAAAAGCTCGACCGCGGCGTGTTCGACCCGAACAAGGCTTACGATAAGCTCGACAAGGTGGGCGTGAAGTGGGTGCGCATCCAGTCCGGCTGGCAGAGGACCGAAAAGGTCAAGGGCGTGTACGATTTCGCGTGGCTCGACGACGTGATCGACAATCTCGTGAGCCGCGGCATGAAGCCGTGGGTCTGCCTCTGCTACGGCAACGAGCTGTATAACGAGGAAGGTAAAACGGTCTTCGGCGCGGTCGGCATCGCGCCGATCTTCACCGACGAACAGCGCGCGGGCTGGGCAAACTACGTGAAAGCCATCGTCGAGCGCTATCAGGACCGCGTGGATCACTGGGAGATCTGGAACGAGCCGGACGGAAAATGGTGCTGGAAGCACGGCGTCAGCGGCGAGGAATACGGACGCTTCGCAGCCGACACCGCAAAGGTCATCCACGGCGTGAACCCGGACATGGAGGTCATCGGCGGCGTGATCTGTATGCTAGACAACCTGAGCTTCATCGACGAAGCGCTGGCGGCGGGCATGGGAGCCGAGATCGACGCGGTGAGCTTCCACGAGTACACTCCCGACGAATCGAGACTGTTCGAGCATATCCCGGCGCTTCGTTCGCTCTGCCGGATGTACAACCCGGACATGAAGATCATTCAGGGCGAATCTGGCTCGCAGTCGAGAAGCGACGGCAACGGCGCGCTCCGCGGCGGCGCATGGACGCCCCGCCGTCAGGCAAAGCAGTGCATCCGTCACGCGCTGGCGGACATGATGATCGACGTTGAATTCACGTCCTACTTCTCCTGCATGGACATGATCGAGGCGCTGAACGGCACGGTCGGCAATCTCGCAAGCTATCTTGACTACGGTTACTTCGGCATCCTCGGCGCGGACTTCGACGAGAACGGCATCGCGTCGGGCGAATACACGCCGAAGCTCTCCTACTACGCTTATCAGAATGTCTGCTCGATCTCCGCGGAGGAAGTCACCCCCTGCGAGCTGCCGATCCTTCGCACCGTTCTGCCGTCGAGACGCCTGATCGGTTCGGACTACG
>JAZRXB010000171.1:0-3034 GCA_045600005.1 Eubacteriales bacterium
CGCGATGAAGCCGAACGCCGAAGCGTATGCGAAATTCAAGCAGGAATACGAGAAGGATATGCGCTACGCGGTCGGCGAATCCTACGGCATCCCCTACCGTTCGCTGCTTCCGAAGAAGCTCGAAAACGTGCTGGTCGCCGGACGCTGCATCGGGACCGACCGTCAGATGCAGGCGTCGATCCGCGTGATGCCGGGCTGCTTCATCACGGGCAGCGCTGCCGGGATCGCGGCGTCCATGACGGCGGACAAGGGCGACGTGCGCGCGCTCGACATGGACGGGCTGAAAGCGCGGATCGCCGCCGATTTCGGTGAGGAACGCCGGAGGACGGACGGGGATAACTGAGAGCGTGCGACCGCTTTCCTCTGAAAGCCGGGTGGACGGTCAGGCCGTTTTTGTCCTCATGACTTGACAAACGGTTCATCCTATGGTATACTGAAACCAGTGAAAAATTCCGCTCTGCAGGCGGTTCAGGAGGCTGTATGATGAAAAAACACGGCGTTTTCAGAGTGATTCTTCTCGTTCTCGTCCTTGCGCTCGGGCTTGGATGCCTTTCCGGGTGCGGAAAGGAAGAAATAGCCATCCGGCAGAGGATCGACGGGTTTGTTTCAAACTGCAACAAGCTCTATGTCACGGGAATCCTTGACTATGTGGACGCCGCGATCGCCGAACCGCTCTCGATGGTGCAGAAAACCGCTGAGGCGGCGATGAAACTGCCGGGCATTACCGTTGACGAGACAAGACCGGAGGTCTTCTCGCGCTTTGCCGGGTATCTGATCGGCGAAAACGATCTCGACGCGGTGAAATTTTTCAGCAGTCTGGAGGTCAGCGTCGTCGATATCGCGGTGAACGGAAACGAAGCCGACGTGAACGTCAACATCACCTACGTGATCGACGGCGTCAGCTTCGGAGATCAATCCGTCATCCGGATGGTCAGAAACGATGATATCTGGTATGTGAAGCAGCTCGAGCTGTGAAAACAGGACCGGCTCTGCGAAAGCAGAGCCGGTTCGTTTTTTTGCTTTGGAGACGCCGCCGGTCTGACGTGTCAGGCTGATTCATCGATCTGATGCGTCCGGTTGATTCTTCGACCGGACTATTCAGCGCAGCGCGACCTTCATCGTCTTCTCCGCCATGTCGGCGAGCGTCACCGTGCCGACGCCGAAGATCGTGGTGCGAAGCGTGTCGTGTATCGGTGCGAGCCATTCCTCCGGCAGCGATTCGTAGCCGTTTCTCATGCCCAGCACCGAGCCGACCGTCGCGCCGTTGCAGTCGGTGTCGAAGCCGGTCTCGACCGCCATGCAGATCGACTTTCCGTAGTCGCCGCCGCCGAGCAGCAGCGAAGCCGCGACGATCATCGCGTTCGGGATCGTATGGCACCAGCCGTGTTCGGTATGCTCGTCCCACTTTTCATGGATGAACGCGAAGACCTCCTCGCGGGTCTTTCCGGCTTTCACGAGGTCGATGACTTCGGTCACGTCCTTCGTCAGACGGCAGGCGGCGGGGATCTGTCCGAGACCGGCGCGGATGATCGTTTCGACGTCGTTTTCGACCGCAGCCGCCGCGATCATCGCGGACGCGAACATTTCGCCGTAGATGCCGTTCTTGATGTGCGAGATCGAGGCGTCGCGCCATGCCATGTCCGCCGCCAGCTCGGGATCGCCGGGGTTGATGTAGCCGAAATAGTCGCCGCGGGTCTGCGCGCCGGTCCATTCGCGGGAGGCGTTCTTATAGACGGCGGATTCGGGCGGCTGATAACCTGCGACGAAGTTGCAGAACGCGACGCGCTCCGCCGTGCAGTAGGCGCTCTTGGGCTGATAGCCGAGCCAGATGTCCGCCACGTTGTTCGGCGTGAAGTCCACGCCCCAGCGGTCGATCAGGACGCCCGCCAGAACGGTGTAGTTCGTGTCGTCGTCCGGCGGCATGGAGGTGACGGTATCGGCGTAGCACTTGCCCTTCAGACGGTATTTCGTCTTTTCGGCGCGTTCGTCGGTGATGTCGGTCGACAGGATGTAGCGGTGGAGCGGGAAGTTGCCGCTCTCGCGGAGCAGAGGATGGAACTCCTCGGTGCGGATGCCCTCGATCGGCTTGCCGAGCAGACAGCCGCAGACCCGTCCTGCCCACGCGCCGTGGAGCTTCGAGAGAAGCGTTTGAGGGTCGGCTTTGCCGAAGCCGGGGCGCTCGTCGGGACGGAGGGCGCGGATGGTCTCAAGGTCGGACGGCTCGTGGAAGGGATAGTCGGCGCGCTGGGGAGCGTTCTGGACCAGCTCGAACAGGAGGTCGGCGAAGCGTTCGCGCAGATCGGTGAGCGGCATACTGCGCACGGCGCGGAACAGGTTCTCATACGCGCCGACGTCCCTGCCCTCTTCCATGGACTGCGTGAATTCGGTGATCAGGTTCTGCGAGTAGGTTTCCCAGTGGGACATTTTGCTGTAACGCGGGCTGAAATGCTTACCGGATTTCTCCTCCGCCAGCCGTTCCTCGCCGTCGAACAGGAGGGAATCGGTCGAGACGTTGAAGAATTCCGCCAGTCTTACGAGGTTGTCAAGGTCGGGCGCGGAGAGGTCGGCCTCCCATTTCTGGACGGCCTGACGCGAAATGTTCAGCACGTCCGCCAGCTTTTCCTGCGACAGACCGTAGTCGGTGCGCAGCTTGGTGATGCGTTCGGAGATTTTCATGATGATACGTCCTTTCTCGTTTTTATGATCATGGCTTTCGCGCAGCGAAAGCTACCTTACATCGGAATTGCGGCTTTCGCTGCCGGAACGGCAGCGAAAGCTGCAAAACGAGAAGATTGAAAACTTGTTTTCAATCTTGAGCCGTATCCATTATAGCAGATTCCGCGCGGAAAATCAACCTTTTTCAGGCGGCAATTTTCGCAACCTGCGGTTGCGTATGATCGGCGGCTGCGTATGGTCTGCGGAGAATTTGTGAAATCCGGCTTGCGCGGCGGACGGTTTTGTGCTATAATGGAAGCGGAGGGTGCGCCGGTTCGGTGCAGGTAAAACAGCAAGGTGAAAGTCCTTGTCCGACAAA
>JAZRXB010000172.1:0-3382 GCA_045600005.1 Eubacteriales bacterium
GTCACGACACGACCTCGCCCGTGCGGGACATGGCATACGACTGGCTGACCGAATCGGCATGGACGACCGCGCCTGACGATGCGGATGAACCGGACGGTGAGGACGCACCGGCAGAAACGGACGCTTCCGCGCTTCCCGCGCTCGTCCGGGACGCGGACGAGCCGAACGGTGCGCCCACGCCGGAAGATTCGGACGATCCGGCGCTTCCCGCACTCGTCCGGGACGCGGACGAGCTGTCGGAAAAAACGGAGGAAACGCCCGAAAAGAGCGCTTCGCCGCTCAGTAAAAGGTTCCGCGTCTTCGACCGGAACGGCGACGGCGAGATCGACATTCAGGACGTGATCCTGCTCGCCGTCAAAGCGCCCGGCGTCGCCGTCGACCGCGATGCGTTCCTCGAAAAGGAGCTGTCGAACCGTTTTCCGAAGGAGACCGTGCGGGAAGCGGTCGAGCGGACGCCTGCCGCGGCGGGCGTTTCGGCGAAGGAGCTTGACGAGATCGCGGACGACGTGATCCGCTTCGAGCGCAGCTGCGTGTCGGGCATCTCGGCGGCGCTCGGCGTGCCGGGCGGCTGGACGGCGGCGGCGACCATCCCGGCGGACATCATACAATATTACGGCTACACACTTCGCGCGGCGCAGAAGCTGTTGTACCTCTACGGCTTCCCGGCGCTCGAAAACGACGCGGATGGTCTGCGGCTCGACAGCCGGACGGTCAACGGCATCGTGCTGACGCTCGGCGTGATGAACGGCGTGGCGGGCGCGAACAACGCGGTCAAGGGCATGGCGAAGGCGCTGGCGGTCGGCGTGGAGACGAAGCTGCTGAACGCCGCGCTGACGCGGGGGACCTTCTACCCCTTCGTGCAGGCGGTCCTGCGATGGTTCGGCGTGAAGCTCACGCAGTCGGTGTTCGCGGGCTTTTTCCGGCGGGCGATCCCGGTGGTCGGAGGCGTGCTGGGCGGCGGCATCACGTATCTGTCGTTCAGACCCTGCTGCTGTCGGCTGAAAGACGTGCTGCACGACACGATGCTGTCGAACCCCGACCACGTTTCCACGGCGGAGGAGGATAAAATTCTGACCGAGATCCTGACCGGCGGCGAGCCGGGAGCCGAAGATGATCCGAAAGAAAGCAATAAAAAGCATGAAAAATCGTAAAAAAGAAGCGTCCGAGCCGAAAAAGCGCGGGCTTCGCGCAAGGCTCGACCGGAACGGCGACGGCGAGCTGAACTTACAGGACGTCGTTCTGCTGGCGATGAAGCTGCCGGGCGTTCACATCGACCGCGAAGCGTTTTTGAAAAAGGAGCTCGCCGACCTGCCCGGAAAAAAGGGAAGCGTCGAAGCGCTGTCCGGCGAGGTCATCGCCGACGCGGTTTTAAGCACGCCGACGCTCGCGGGCGTATCGCCCGAAACGCTCGGAAAGCTCGCCGACCGGACGATCCGCTTTGAGCGGCGCTGCGTCACGGGCATTTCGGCGGCGCTCAGCACGCCGGGCGGATGGGCGGCTGCGGCGACGATCCCGGCGGACATTTTGCAGTTTTACGGCTACGCGCTCCGCACGGCGCAGAAATTACTGTACCTTTACGGCTTTCCGGAGCTGCGGCTCGACCTGCCGGAGGAGGGAAGCGGGGGCGATGTCAACGGCGTTGAGCCGGGCATAAAGCCGGACGCCCAGCCGGTTTCTTCCGCTCACGGCGTTGATGCGCCGACGAGCGTCAATGCGCCGACAAGCGTCAGTGCGCCGACAAGCGTCAGTGCGCCGACGAGCGTCAGTGCGCCGACGAGCGGCAGTGCGCCGACGAGCGGCAACACGCCGACAAGCGTCAGTGCGCCAACGAGCGTCAGTGCGCCGACAAACGCGCTGGCGCTCCCCGACAGCGAAACGGTCGGGCTGATCATCCTCGCGCTCGGCGTCATGCACGGCGTGGTCGGCGCGAAAAGCGCGGTCAAGGGACTGGCAAAGGCGCTCGCCAAGGGCGCGGAGGAGCGTCTGCTCGAAGCCGCGCTGAAAAAAGGCGCGCTCGAAGCGCTCGTCAAGGCGGTCATGAAGCGGTTCGGCGTGCGCGTGACGCGGAGCTTCGCCGCGCAGTTTTTCCGCAAGGCCATCCCGCTGCTCGGCGGTCTGCTCGGCGGACTGGTGACGTGGCTGACCTTCCGTCCCGCGTGCAGACGGCTCAGGGAAACGCTCGCCGACACGCTGCTGTCGAATCCGTCGCACGTTTCGGACGCGGAGGAAAACCGGATGGCGGAGGAGATCTTCGCCGGAGAATGACGGTTTTTGCGGCACATGAACATTCCGTTCGCAATATATAATTATAATATTGAAGGAAAGTGATCCAATGAACTTTGAAAATCTGAAACGCTTCCTCGACGGCATGACCGAAAACCACGGTCGGACGCCGGGCGCGGCGGTCGTCGTGTACAAGGACGGCGCGAAGGTGTACGAATATGCGTCGGGCGTGTCGTCGCTCGAAACGGGAAAAGCGCTCGAGGGCGGCGAATTTTTCAACATTTACAGCTGCTCGAAGGTCATGACCGTGACGGCGGCGGCGCAGCTCATCGAGCGCGGCGTCATCCTGACGACCGACCCGCTGTACGAATACGTGCCGGAATACCGCTCGATGAAGATCCAGCGTCCGGACGGAACGCTCGCCGACGCGGAGCGTCCGATCACGATCGGCGACCTGTTTTCGATGACGGCGGGCTTTTCGTACAACTTCAACTGCCCGGCGGTCGCGCGTCTGCGCGAGAAAACGGGAGGGAAGTGCGACACCGCGCAGTTCGTGCGCGAGTATGCGTCCGAGCCGCTCGGCTTCGAGCCGGGGTCGCACTGGCGGTATTCGGTCTGCCACGACGTGCTGGCGGGGCTGGTCAGCATCCTGACCGGGATGCCGTTCCGCGAGTACGTGAAGAAAAACATCCTCGACCCGCTCGGCATGACCGAGACGTTCTATCACCACACGCCCGAGATCGAAGCGAAGATGGCGGAGCAGTACCGGCACGTCCACCGCGCGTCGGCGGAGGAGCTGGCGGCGGTCCCGGTCGAAATGCGCGCGTTCGACGGCTATTATAAGAACGTCGGCAAAGCCGTGGTGACTTACGTGCTGGGCGGCGAGTACGACAGCGGCGGCGCGGGCGTGACGACGACGGTCGGCGACTACGCGAAGCTGACGGCGGCGCTGTCGCGCGGCGGACTCGGACTGACCGGCGAGCGCATCCTGACGCCGAAGACGATCGACCTCATCCGCACGAACCGGCTGGGCGAAGCGCAGATGAAGGATTTCAGCTGGAAGCAGTGCGTCGGGTTCGGCTACGGGCTTGGCGTGCATACGCATCTCGACCGCGCGAGATCGGGTTCGCCGGCGAACCTCGGCGAATTCGGCTGGGGC
>JAZRXB010000173.1:0-3184 GCA_045600005.1 Eubacteriales bacterium
GAGCGCCGTCCGCCGGACGCGGCGAGCGCGGCGGTCGAACGTGCCTGAGCGCCGTCCGCCGGACGCGGCGAGCGCGGCGGTCGAGCGGGTCTGACACAGACAGCCGCCCGCCGCCCGCCGTCCCGGAAACGCGGCTGGACGTGCGCGTCCCGCATTCCGATAACGCAGAAAAAACCGCTGAAAACAGCGGCTTTTTCTGTATTTTCGGTTCTCAGAGCAGACGGATGCCGGCTTTTTCGCAGGCGCGGAGCGTCTCGTCGTCCCAGATGCTCGACTGCACCTCGCCGATGTGCGCACACCCCATCATCAGCATACACAGACGCGACTGCCCGATGCCGCCGCCGATGGTCAGCGGAAGCTCGTCCGCCAGCAGCATACGGTGGAAGGGAAGCGAACGGCGCTCCTCGCAGTTCGCCTCGGTCAGCTGACGCGACAGCGATTCCGCGTCGACGCGGATGCCCATCGACGAAATTTCAAACGCGCGTCCCAGCACGTCGTTCCAGAACAGAATGTCGCAGTTCAGCGCCCAGTCGTCGTAGTCCGGCGCGCGTCCGCCGTGCGGAACGCCGCTTTTCAGCTTTCCGCCGATCTGCATGACGCAGACGGTCTGACGCTCGCGGCAGATGCGGTCCTCGCGCTCCTGCGGCGTGAGGGCAGGGTAGAGGTCCTCCAGCTCCTGCGACGTCAAGAAGGTCACTTCGCGGGTCAGCGTCGTGTGAAGCTGCGGAAAATGCACGTAGAGCCGGTCCTTCACGCCGCAGATAACGTCGACGATCGTGCGGACGATCAGCTTCAAGTAGTCGAGATTCCGGTTTTCGCGCGTGATGATCTTCTCCCAGTCCCACTGGTCGACGTAGATCGAGTGGATGTTGTCAAGGTCCTCGTCGCGCCGGATGGCGTTCATGTCGGTGTAAAGTCCGTTGCCGACCGAGAAGTGATAGCGTTTCAGCGCCAGCCGCTTCCACTTGGCGAGCGAATGCACGACCTCGGCTTCCTTGCCGACCGCCGGGACGTCGAAGGACACGGGGCGCTCATAACCGTTCAGATTGTCGTTCAGACCGGAGGATTCGGTGACGAACAGCGGCGCGGACACGCGCTTTAAGTTGAGCGCGGCGGCGAATTCCTGCTGAAAGGTGGTTTTGATGCAGGCGATCGCGCGCTGCGTGTCGTACTCGTCGAGTACGGGACGGTATCCTTCGGGAATGAGGATCGTGTTCATGGGCGTTATCCTTTCAGATTGTACTTTCAGAGCGTTCCGAAAACAGAAAACCCGGCGCATCGTCCGGGAATCAGGTTTTCAAAAGAAACAGATACGCGGTCACATCGAAGATGCGACCGCGCGAAGCCCGCTCGACAGGATTCGAACCTGCGACCAACGGAATCGGAATCCGGTACTCTATCCAGCTGAGCTACGAGCGGATATTTCTGTTTACCCTGATATTATAGCACAGAAGAATGCGGTTGTAAAGGGGTTTTGCAAAAATTGGGCGATATCAATAAATTTTGATCGCAGATCATATTGATTGTGTACGCATCGACAAATCGGAAAAAATCCGGGAAAAGTCTTGACAGGGGGAAGGGAATGTGCTATAATATTATCCGTTGAGAGCAATTTGGGAGCGTTCCCGAGTGGCCAAAGGGGACAGACTGTAAATCTGCTGCTTGATAGCTTCGGTGGTCCGAATCCACCCGCTCCCACCAGACCGCTGCCCGGTGCAGCGGTTCTTTTTTTACCGATTTCCCGCCGGACGGAGCCGTCCGACCGGCTTTGCCGACATAAAAACACCTCTAAGGCGAGCCCTCGCGCCGATATGGGGACAGCTGACAAAATAAATTTTGTCAGCCGCGATAAGCGTGAGTTCCGATTGTAAAACGCAGTTTTACAATCGACTAAAAAGATTTTGACAGGGAGGAATTCATCATGTCAGAAGAGATCATGCGCCTGACCGAAAACGACACGGACGAAGCGATCGCGCTTCTCAACCGCACCTTCTCGCTCGGGCATCACCGCGACGAGGATTTCAGAAAATCGCTTCCGAAAATGTGCCGTCCCGACCAGATGTACAAACACATCGGTCTGCGCCGCGACGGAAAGCTCTGCGCCGTGCTGGGCGTTTACCCGCTCCCGACGATGGTCGCGGGCGAAAAGCTGATGTTCTCGACGATGGGCAACGTCGCCACCGCGCCGGAGGAGCAGGGAAAGGGCTACATGAGCCGACTGCTCGACGTCGCCATGGACGAGCTGGAAAAGATCGGCGCGGACGCTTCGCGTCTGGGCGGCAAACGCGAACGCTATAACCGCTACGGCTACGAGGAGTGCGGCACGTTATTCAACTTCTCGCTGAACGAATCGCACCTCGAAGCGCTCGCTCCCTTCGGAAAAGGCGTGACATCGCGGATCATGAGCATCGTGAGTCCCGAGATCCTCGATCAGATCGACGAAGCGCAGAGAATCTACGCCCGCAACCCCTTCCGCGTCCTGCGCGACACGCCGCTCGACTTCTGGCAGACCCTCATCGCGTGGGAATGCACGCCGATCGCGTATTACAGCGCTTCCGGGCGGATGATCGGCTACCTCTGCATCACGCCGAACGGTCAGAAGGTCTCCGAGTACGCCGCCGTGACGGTCGACGACCTGAAAGCCATGCTCGCCTGCGCGCTCGCGGAGAAAAGATCCCTCTCGATCCCGGTCATGCCGCACCGCGTCGACGACATCATGTTCCTTTCGTCGCTCGCAAAGCCTTCGGTCTCGCTCCCGTCGATGTTCTTCATCCGTCACTGGGACCGCGTGATCACCGCGATGCTGGGGCTCGAAGCGACCTATATGGCGCTGCCCGACGCCGATTTCACGTTCGCCATTGACGGCACGGCGTACCGCCTGACCGTCCGCGAAGGTCAGCCGCTCTGCGAAAAGCTCGGACCCGACGACGGCTCGGCTCCGTTAAAGCTCGACCGCGTGACCGCCGCGCGCGTGATCTTCGGTCATCCGCGCCCCGAGGAGCGCCCCGATATCGCGCTGCCCGAGACTGCCGGGCTGATCTTGCCCATCCCGCTGTCGTGGGACACGCAGGACAGAGTATAAAGATCCGCCCAATGCGCCGCCGGCGCATTGGGCGATTCTGCGATATATTTCAACAAGCCTGTTGAAATATTGTTTTCTTACATCAAAAGCGCCGCGCATCCC